>JALSNB010000355.1 GCA_026987225.1 Caldisericaceae bacterium | reverse complement strand
TCATTAGATCCGCCGGGAATAGCGGCAAGGAATTTGCCTGAATGCTTTGTTTTGCAGTTGGAAAACGAAAGTCCGTTAAGCCCCAAAATCAAGCACGTGATTTTGCATCACTTGTATGAACTTGCCAACGAAAAATTCAAAGAAATTTCAAAGGAAACAAAACTCAATACTGAAACTCTGAAAACGTTGAAAGAAAAGATATCCCACCTTACTGCGGCACCGGGATACGCATTTCAGAAAGAAAAGATTAAATACACGATACCGGATATTGTTATAAAAGAAGTAGATGGCAAATTTTTGGTGGAGCTCAACAAAAAATTCAGGAGAAACTTTCATATAAACGAAAAATACATAGAGATGATAAAAGGGAATGATAACAGCCTGAAAGAACTTGCCGACAGGGCCAGATGGACAAAACAATCCATAGAAGAAAGAGATGCATTACTTCTCGGTATAGGAAAATTTATTGCAGAAAAAGAAAGAGATTTTTTAAAAAAAACGGTTGGCTTTCCTACAAAACACAGCCTTGACGAAATTGCCAAAGAGCTAAACAGTAATGTTTCCGTTATATCAAGGCTTGTGCAAAATAAATACATAGAAACCCCTGTCGGAGTTTTCCCGTTGAGGTTCTTTATTCAGCACAAAGGAAGAGGCTTTAACGATGAAGAGGTAAAAACGGCAATAAAAGAAATTATAAAAGGAGAAGACAAAAGCAAGCCCTATAGCGATGACGACATTACCCATATTCTAAGAGCGAAAGGTATCGATATAAAAAGAAGAACCATAGTAAAATACAGAAAAATGCTTGGTATTCCGTCAAGTACAAAAAGAAAGCGGGTTGACTAATAATATAATTCAGATAAAATAAAACAAAAAAATTCAAGGAGGTTTACATGGCAAAAGTAGCAATTAACGGTTTGGGAAGAGTTGGAAGACAGGTTTTTAAAAGAATGTTTGATACATTTCCGGATCTGGAAATCGTAGCGACAAATGATCTGTTTCCGGATGATCAGTTGGCTTTCTTATTAAAGCATGATACAAATTACGGAGAATGGAAAAGAAATATCGAAGTAGGTGACGGTTTTATTACCGTTGATGGCAAAAAGGTAGTAATGCTTACGGAGAGAGATCCTTCCAATTTACCGTGGGGCGATCTCGGAGTTGATATAGTTATCGAATCAACCGGCGTATTCAGAGAAAGAGCAAAAGCGGAAATGCACATAAAAGCCGGAGCAAAGAAGGTTATCATAACGGCACCTGCAAAGGGAGAAGATATAACAATCGTTATGGGAGTAAACGACAAACTCCTTGATCCCGCAAAGCATACAATCATATCAAACGCTTCCTGCACGACAAACAGTATTGCACCCGTCGTGAAAGTATTGCAGGATAAAATCGGCATCGAAACGGGATATCTTACAACAGTTCACTCGTATACGGTGGATCAGAAACTTCTTGACTCTCCTCACAAAAAGGATTGGAGAAGGGCAAGAGCAGCGGCAGCAAACATCGTCCCTACAACAACAGGTGCGGCACAGGCAGTAACATTGGTAGTTCCCGAACTTAAAGGAAGGCTTGACGGAATGGCAATAAGGGTACCCACTCCAACCGTTTCCATTACGGTATTGGATGCCGTAATGAAGAGAAAGGTTACTGCGGAAGAAATCAACGCAATCATGAAAGAAGCACATGAAACATACATGAAAGGGATTCTCGGGTATTCCGAAGAGCCACTTGTTTCCATGGATTACAAAGGAACAACCTATTCGGGCATTATCGATGCGCTTACAACAAAAACGATCGACAACCTTGCACACGTTGTTAGCTGGTACGACAACGAATGGGGTTATTCATGCAGAGTGGTTGACCTTGCAAAACTTCTTGCGGACAAAGCAGGATTTTAAAAAATAGACAAAGGGAGGGTGCAATGAGCAAAAAAACAGTTAAAGACGTAGAAGTAGCTCATAAAAGAGTCCTTGTAAGGGTGGATTTCAACGTTCCTCTTAGCCCTGACGGGAAAGTATTGGATAATTTCAGAATTAAAGCGGCAATACCTACAATTCAATACCTCATTCAACACGAGGCAAAGGTAATTCTGATGAGCCATCTGGGAAGGCCGAAAGGAAAAGTTGTTGAAAGCCTAAGGCTTGATCCGGTGGCAAAAGAACTATCCGACATACTCGGAATGCCAGTCAAAAAGTTGAATGATTGCATAGGGGAAGAGGTTAAAAATGCTGTAAATTCTATGAAAGACGGAGAAATCGTACTACTTGAAAATTTAAGATTTCATAAGGGAGAAAAAGAAAACGATCCGGAGTTTGCAAAAGAACTTGCATCTCTTGGAGATGTTTATGTGGACGATGCGTTTGCCACGGCACACAGAGTCGCAGCATCAACAGTCGGAGTCGCATCGTATCTTCCCGCAGTCGCAGGATTGCTTATGGAAAAAGAAATCGAAACCCTTACAAGGATTCTTACCGCACCCGAACATCCTTTCATAGCAATTTTAGGAGGCGCAAAAGTTTCCGACAAAATCGGAGTAATTCAAAACCTAATGGACAAGGTTGACGAGTTCCTCATCGGCGGAGGCATGTGCTTTACTTTCCTCAAAGCAAAGGGATACAAAATAGGATACTCTCTTTGCGAGGACGAAAAGATTCCTTTTGCAAAAGAACTCATGGAAGAAGCAAAAAAGAGAAACATAAAAGTTGTTTTGCCGACAGATGTGCTTGTTGTTCCAGAAGTAAAGGAAGAAGCGTCTTCGAAGGTGGTAGATATCGAAGAAATTCCGCACAACGAGATAGGGGTGGATATAGGACCTAAAACCGTGGAATATTTCAAAAAAGAAATTGCAAAAGCAAAAATGATTGTTTGGAACGGCCCGCTCGGCGTTTTTGAAATAGAAAAATTCGCAAAAGGAACATACGGCATAGCCGAATTTATCGGAACATTAGAAGGCGTTACCGCAGTTGCCGGCGGAGGGGAAACCGCCGCAGCACTGAGAAAATTCGGAGCGGATAAAAAGATTACACATGTTTCGACAGGAGGCGGCGCATTCCTTAAATTCCTTGAAGGACATTCGCTACCTGCAATCGATGTGTTGGAAGAAAAATAAAAAATTTGATAAAAAAGACTTGAAATAAAAACGCAAATCCGTATAATATGAGACGTAAGCGAGGTAAAATGAGATGACAACAGGAGCAATAATAATAATTGGATTGGATTTAATTTTTGCATTGGGCGCAACATTGGCAATTTTGTTTATGAGTCCCAAAGGTGCGGGGCTCGGGGCAATTTCCGGTGGCGCAACAGTGTTTCACTCGAAAAGCCCCAAAGATGCGTTGCTTGACAAATTAGCAACTATCTTTTCCATTGCATTTGTTCTTACATCGATTTATTTAGCAGTTTTCAAAGTATTTTAAAAATTTGTGAAGTGCCGGGATGGCGGAATTGGCAGACGCGTGCGTTTAAGGGGCGCATGTGGAGACACGTGTGGGTTCAAGTCCCACTCCCGGCACCATTTTTTAGGGCGGATAGTTCAGCGGTAGAACGCTTGCCTTACACGCAAGAAGTCAGAGGTTCGAATCCTCTTTCGCCCACCACTAACCAGTGCCGAGGTAGCTCAGCTGGTAGAGCAGGGGACTGAAAATCCCCGTGTCGGCGGTTCAACTCCGTCCCTCGGCACCACTTCATTTAATGATTACCACAAACAAAACCAAAAAATAACTCACGAAAACTAAAAAAACAGACTAATAACAGACTAATAAGATGTCATCAATTTATTTATCAAAAATATTTTGTCAACAAAATTAAAATCCCCGCAGGCGGTTTACTGCGGGGATTTTTTAGAGGAGTGAAACAAGGAAAGCGGTTACAGATCTGCTTTTTTGGGTAATTTATATAATACGTCGTCATAGGGCGTTCTGTACAATTTCGTTTTTAGCAGTTTCTGATCCAAAGCATGCCCTATAATACCAATTGTTCTGCCAAGTACAAAAAATGCATTAAGTAATCCCGCTTCAATTCTTTCATTGATTTCCTTATCGGATAAACCTATGGATCTCATTAAATCTACCAGCAAAACGCCAGTGCATCCGTCCACATTCAAAATGAGATTCTCCTTTTTGGAGGTGGTTATTTTTTCCACTTCCAACGCATAATCGAGATATTTGGTTTCAGGGAAATGAGATTTGGCATATTGTTTTAGCATTTCTACCCTTTTGTCCGGGTTTCTTACGCTCTTTACCCTATGCCCTATACCGGGAATAGGTATTCCTTCTCTTTTCATATAGTTTACAAATTCCGAAGGCGATAAGTTGCTATCTTTCGCCCATTTGAAATAGTGCCCGGCTCCGTCTATTGCACCGCCGAAACGCGGTCCGATTGTAAGAATTCCAGAAGCAACAGCAGATACAAGATCCCTACCTGCACGAGCGGTAACTATCGCATTATGTGCACCTGAAACGCACGGCCCGTGATCCGCAACAATTTGAAGGATGAGCTCTATAAATTTTGTAGCATATTCGGGAAGCGATTTTTTAAGCCACAGAAGGCCAATTACGTATCCAAGGCCTTTTTTTGACTCGATGATTTCAGATAGTGGAACACCTGCATACTTTACCTCTTCGCCTCTGTCGTCGGAAATTGTTGTGATAAACTGCCTGTGTCTTCGGACAACTCCTTCTTTTACCGCTTTATCAAAATCCATTGGTACGTTCGGAGGAACAAATTCTTTGATTTCCGGTATCTTTCCTTCCGATTTGAGTTTGTTATAAACTTCGTTTATTTTCTCGGGAAGGCCGTCAAAAGAATCAGGTACGATTGCGCCTGCATCTCTCAATGCTTTATTTTTTGCATCAGCCGTTTCCTTATCCGCACCGGCTCTGGCACCTGCATGGCCAAACTGCACTTCGGTGGGAAATACCTTTGCACAAGTCCCAGTAACCCACGCAACTATGGGCTTTTTGATTTTGCCTGCTTTAAGTGCATCAACTATTTTGTATTCTTCAAGTCCTCCGACTTCTCCGAGAACAACGTGAAATTTTACTTCGGGATCATTTTCAAACCCCATAAGGTGATCGACAAGAGACGATCCGGGAAATCTGTCTCCTCCGATTGCAATGCCGATATTAATTCCGTTTGCATTTCTCGCTATAAGATTAAACATTTCGTTAAGCATTCCGCCGGATTTTGTTACAAGCCCCACGGAACCGGGGCGGTAGAGTTTTGAAGCAATAATATTTTCGATACTGCCACCTGCATTGCCGATCCTGAACCTACCTGCAGCGATACCCCCCACCGTTGCAGGCCCGATAATTACCTTTCCTTTCTCTTTTGCCAGGGCCCTGAGAATTCTTTCTTTTCTCTCGGGAATTCCTTCTGCAATTACAGCAATAATTTTTAGATTTTTCATCTCAAGAGCTTCTTTGGTCGTCTCAAACGCCGATCTGTAAGAAGCAAAATTTATCATTACCGTCGTATTCGGGTGTCTCTCTACCGCCTCTTTTATTGTTTTATAAACAGGAATTAATATTTCGTCGCTTCCGAAGAAAGCAGTTTCAAATCCTTCCCTTGTCGGATCAATAATTGCCGCAACAGATGGAGTTTCTCTTTTTGATACATAGTCAAAATCAAGCATTCTTTGTATGGCTTTGAGTTGCCTTCCGTAGATAATGGCTTGGGTTTTCTCGTTAATTACTTTCATTTTTACCTCCCGCAAGTGCTAAAGTGACAACTCGTGTCATAGGAAGTTCCGGCCCGTAAACCTCAATTGGGACTCCAAGTTCTTCACCCAATTTTCTCATCATGGCAAGCCCTTCCTTATAATTGGGCCCTCCTCTGCGAACGTATATTTTTACGTTGTTCTCTTTGAGCTTATCTTTATATTCCTTCAATGCGCGGATAATACCTTTAAAAGTTTTTGCAACATCAGTAAAGTTTGCAATGCCTCCACCGATTATAAGGATTTTTCCGCGCGGATCTTTATATCTCGTCATTAAATCGAGAATCGTTTTTGCGTACAGATACGTTTCCTCTTCGGACGGATTACCGGAATACTCCCCGTAATTTGCAAGTTCCTTTCCAAAGCCCAAGTCGACTACGGTATCTGCATATATCACACTTGCTCCGCCTCCCGCAACCATAAGCCATACCCTTCCTTTGGGATTAAGAATCGTAAGTTTTAGAGAAGCACCGGTTTTTTCATCAAGATCTCTTATAAATTGTTCTTCTTTCGTAAAAGTCCGTCCGAAAGGCGTCGGAAATTCTATATCTCCCCATTTATCTTTATTCCAGAAATACGCAGTATCATCCAAACGTGCTACAAGATCAAGCGGAATAACTTCGTCGTCCACGATCGTAAACGGATTAATTTCAAGATAAGTAAAATCGAGATCCACGAAAAACTTATAAAGGGCTTTTACAAATTCTGCAATCGTATCGTCAAGGCCCGAAAAATCAACCGATTCGACATTGCCAAGTATCGGAACAAAAAACGTTTTAACTTTCTCCCAATTTTCTTCAATAT
>JALSNB010000354.1 GCA_026987225.1 Caldisericaceae bacterium | reverse complement strand
TTCCAAAAACGAGTTTTTCGTATCGAAAGATTCCGCTTCCTCGTTCCGTCTTGTTATGAAAACATCCGCTTCGGGCAAACGTTTGCCAAATCTGCTTTTGCACCGAATTGCCGTGAATACGTATACAAAAACCGTGATTTTTGCTCTTGAAAGCGGCGATAACGATGATATTTTCGTGTCGGATTTTTCAGGCGGAAAGATCAAAAAAATTTACGCTTTGAAGGGAATCGTAACGGATATTACGTGTGACGAAAAAACCGGAGAGTTTTACGTTGCAACTTTTGAAAGCGGAGTGCTTAAATTTCCCGTTTCGCTCAAACCCGTGCAAATTATGGAGTTTGAAAATATAAAAGATCTTTGTTTTACATCGGTAAATATCCTTCCCCACGGAAAACTCATTGCTGGCCTAATGATGAACTCGGCTTCTTCTCCGTTGATTGCCGTATGGAACGACAAAGACCCTTCGAATATGTTTTGCTTTTGTACGATACCGGGAGTTTCTTCCTGCGATGATTTAACCACCGTTTATTGCATCGCACGCTCGTCCGACGGTGTTTACATATCGACGAATTCTTACGGATGCGCCCTTCTGTTTACAACCGACGGAATACATTTTAAGGCGGCTGATAGGATTAAAAAGATGTGTGATCCGCTTAACGGAATAAGGGAAGTGATCCCTGCGAAGAATTCGCTCTTTGTTTCCTGTGAAGGCGGAGAGGGCGGTTCGGATGTGGAAACGTTTTCGATATGCAAAATAAACCCGCATTATTACTCTTATTCTTTCTCAATAACCGCGCATTTTGTTTCTTCCCCTGACATTTCGTACTCACTGCCGATTTATGCCTTTGACATTTTAAAAAACGGCAAAATCATTGCCTATGCCGGGAATGGCCTGTATATGAGCGGGGGCAATATCACTCCTTGAAAAGGAAGTGCACATGAACCGTAAACGAATTTTTGCGTTTGTAATTTTTCCGATCGCCGTAATTTTTATTTTAGAAGGATTATACTCATTTTATAAAAAGTTCGGGCAACGGATAGAGGAGGAAAATTTTTAATGGCGGATCCGAAGCATTTTATTGATATGAAAGGCGCAATTAAAACGAAAGCCCGTCTTGCGATAATTTGCCTGCCGACAGGTAAAAAATATGACGGTTATGCCGTAGCGGAAGTGATATATGAAAACGCTTATGCGTAGGAGGTTGATAAATGAACTCGAAAAATAGGCATATCATTACGGAAAGCGTGATTTTATTTTTGGCTGTTGCCCTTTCCCTACTACCGTTTGAAGGCTGCATGTATCGGAAGAAACCTTTAAAACTCGTTGAGCTGGATGTTCCGAGTTATCTGTTTGTTTTACAAGCCCCGAACAATGTGAACGTGAAAT
>JALSNB010000353.1 GCA_026987225.1 Caldisericaceae bacterium | reverse complement strand
TTCTATTTGTTCTATGAGTTCGTCGGTAACCGCCGTCGGGTATATGGAGCTTATTCTGATTCTTTCCAATCCTTGTATATTTTTTAGCTCTTTTAAAAGCGATGCAAGATTGGTTTTGATGTCTTCACCGTATTTTCCTATTTCCGTTCCCGTAAGCACGATTTCTTTAAAACCGTTTTTTACGAGATTCACTGCTTCTTTTACGACTGTTTCTATGCTTTTGCTGTTTATCTTGTTGCCGCGAACCAACGGAACGATGCAATACGTGCAAAAATTGTTGCACCCTTCTTCTATTTTTATTGTCGCTCTGCTTCTCTCGGAAAAACTTTTTATTGTCTCGGTATTTATTGCTATAGGGTAGATTTCTTTTGTTTCGAGAAAGTTTGCAATCTTACTTTTCTCGCCGCTGTAAAGAAATAGGTTTTTTGCGTTGAATTCTTTGTGTAAATTTACGAAACAGCCAGTTAGTATGATTTTTGCATTTGGGTTTTTTCTTGATGCGAAATGAACGGCTTTTCTTGTTTCCGCCTCCGCTTTTTGTGTTACGACACAGGAATTTATTACATATATGTCCGCTTTTTCTTTGAACTGGACAATCGTATGGCCTTTGCTTTCAAAAGACTCCTTAATGAGTTCGCTTTCGTACTGGTTTGTTTTGCATCCGAGCGTGAAAATTGCAACGTTCATCAGGTTGTGATTATTTTATCGGCAAATTCTTCCAATTTGTCCGCTATTTTCTCCAAAACGTATATGCCTTTTATGTAATCCATTCTCATAGGGCCGAGCAGTGCAAGGGTGCCTTCCATCTCTTTTATCGAATATTTTACCGTAATCAGGCTGTAATCCCAGAGCTCCGGATATTTGTTTTCCTCGCCTATGAGGTATCCTATATTGTCTTTTTCCGGTACTTCTTCAATAATTTCTTCCACGGTTTTTTTCTCTTCGAGCATCTCCAAAACGGAATGCATCTTTTTTTCTGCAATGGAGATGCGCGTTGTAAGCAGATTTGCTATGCCTTTTATATACACTTCCCTTGTCTCGCCTTTTCTTATTTCGTTATTCAATGTGATGTAAAGCGCTTTTACGAGTAATGTATCTTTCAATTCCTCCTCGAAGAATTTTTTATTCTTCAGCAAATTTCTTGCCTTTCTAAAGGATAGCCCTTTCAATTTTTCGTTAAGGAAATTTTCCATACTTCTCAGCGAGTTTTCGCTTATGTTTTTTCTTACAAGCGGTATCGGCTCGAGTGTATGAATCGTTGTAACTATAACAAGATAAATCGTGTTTTCTACGGTGAAGAAATGAATGTATTTGATTTTTTCTTTTTCAAGGCACGGAGAGAGCACAAGGGAAATTTCTTTTGTATGATACGAAATGAGGTTTGATACTTCACTCAA
>JALSNB010000352.1 GCA_026987225.1 Caldisericaceae bacterium | reverse complement strand
TTCCCTCCCCAAAACTTTCATTTTGAAAGGATATATCTCATAATCAAAGAAAAGATTTTGCCTGATAATATCACCCGCTTTCAATTGAGATGTGTCGATATTCCGTAAGGCGTAATAAGCCGAAAGCATATCCTGAATGTTATCGGGGACGGAAAAAGTACGCACCTTTGTCCGCAAATGGTCGATTACCTGAAGCATATTTTGATCGTGATGAAAGATATATTCGACATTTTTCTCGTAATTTCCTTCCTTGATATGCCGGATAAAATGCAAGGGGCGGTTTTGCTCGTCGAACCAAGTTTCATATCTATCCTTAATTTTCATCACAATGGAAGAAAACGACGAACTTTTTCCCTTACCGATGGCATGATAAATTTTTTGGCCGTTTCGGCTTTCCTCATATAAGTGCAAGCTGGCGTAACCTCCGTTCAGGAAGAAATAATGAATTTTGAAGCGCAAATACTCTCCGCCTTTATATGCCTGCGCCATAAGGGAAAACTGTAGGAGATTAATCAGTATCAAGAACCGGAAAGATTTTTTTCTCATAAGCTGTCAAAAATAAAATCCGACGGTGAAATTTAAATATTGTTTGCCCGTCAGGGGTTCTATTCCGTAATAAACAAAAACGGGGCCAAAAAAACTATCGAATCCGTATTTCAAGTAAACATCGTAGGACGGAAGGAATTTCACGAAACGCGGCCGTTGATTTTTTTCCCGCAAAAGATACTGCAATCCGAGGTAAAAATGATGATTTTTTTCCCAGCGATAATGCATCTGCCCTTGCAACAAGGCATAAGATTTCGCCCTTGTCCAGAAATAATCCCGGGCATAATAATTGACGATATGATCATTGTTGTAATCGGGTTCCACTCCGCCGAAATAGTAATAAAAAGCATCCGAAACGGAATCGCGCACCGTCAGACCGCTCCTGAATTTATATGACAAACTGAGATTTTTCATATAGCGTTTATGCGCTTCGAGATCAAGCGATAAAACCTTATAACTGTTCCGCCAGGAAAATTTACTCTCGTATTCCGAAAAAGCCTTTCCTTTCAATTCTATTTTAATGCCGTATTCGGGAAAATAAAAATCGTTCAGGTCGTCGTAGTAAAAATCGGCAAAAGCGCCGCCGTAGTAATGATTATCAAAAAAATATTTCCGGTTACGGTTGTTGCTGGAGAATACGGTCGTATAAACACGCATTTTTTGTTGTTCCAATCCGATTTTGAAATTCATCTGCGTAGGCAATGTCGTCAGAAAAAATATCCTGTTTCTCCAAGTATTCCAATGTAAATCCATCGTATTGAACGAAGGATTGAGCACCTGAGGAAAAAACAAAGGATAGGAAACCCGCCGCGCAAATTGATTCAAACTGCTCTCGAAACCGTAGCCGAAATGATAC
>JALSNB010000351.1 GCA_026987225.1 Caldisericaceae bacterium | reverse complement strand
CGATAAATGCAACTTTCAAACCGGCATTTTCCAACGCCTCTTTTATGATAAGCGCCGTTGTTCTTTTACCGATTGCGGAATCAGTGCCGAGCACTGCAATTTTCACGGCTTTTACCTTCTCTATCTCGCCCGTGAAGAAATGACTCCCTGACGCCAATTTTCTCACGTCGATAATCTTAACGCCATATAAGTTTGCAATTTCGCTAAACTCCTTCTAGTCAGAAAGAAATTCGTGAAGCCCGCTTACGATGTTCAAACCGTTTCGCATTGCGTCTTTAACCGTTTCCCTGAACGACTGCGGCAGTTTGCCCCCGTCTGTTGCAACCCCGACAATCAGATACTTCACACCGCTCACCTTTGAAAGTGCCTCGCCAAGGCTTCCGTAGAACGGAATACCGTTTGGCACTCCGTCAAGCAGATAACCGCTGTCTTCTCCCGCATGAGTCGAATCGATAACTCCGACAATCTCAAACCGCTTCGAATAACGAAGCAATCCGTGTGTGGACTTACCCTCTGCGGAATCAAACATACCCTCGCAGAGGATCAGAGCTTTTTGTATTTTTCCCTCCCGGAAATATGATATGGAAATATTTAAGGATTCATTCGGATTCTTTTGACGGCACGACGGAGGTTTTTTCTCTTCCTCTCTTTCCACTCCCGTTAAGTTTTTCATATCTAGCCTCTATGCTTCTAAATTTTCCGCTATTATATGATTTTTTATTTTCAAGTCAATAGGGTTATCACAAATCAAAATATCCTATTGGTACCAGGTACGAATAGGACAAAAATTTCTTCATCATACTTTTTGTATTCCTTATTATTCTACTTGCCGAATATTAAAAGCACTTTCAAAATTTCCGAAAGCTCGGTTGTCTTTTTAAATGAAAAGGAAGGTAAGCTAAATTTTCATATGTTTTCTGACAATTGCAAAACATAGGAATATAAATGAAATTTTACGTATATTACTTTATGATTTACAGGTCTTAAGGATATAAAAAAATTCCTACAAGTTTGCTTATCTTTTCCAAATAACAGAAATGCAACCAAAATTTATGCAAACACCCGTATTCTTTTGAAATAACAAAAGAGAAAGCAAAATTTCCGCACGTTTCTTGGTAATTACAATATACAGAAACAAAAATGAAATTTCCGTGTGCGTCTTATAACCAAACGTTAGGTATATAATCAAAGTTTCTGCACGTTTACTTATCTTCATTAAATACTTAAACAAAATCAAAGATTTCTGCGAGTTTGCTTATCTTTTCCAAATAACAGAAATGCAACCAAAATTCATGCAAGCACTCGTATTCTTTTGAAATAACATAAGAGAAGACAAAATTTCCGCACGTGCTTTGATACCAATTTTTTGGAAAAAAGTTATGCCAATAAAACCCTCATAAACAGAGGCTTAA
>JALSNB010000350.1 GCA_026987225.1 Caldisericaceae bacterium | reverse complement strand
TTAACTACACGATCACAAATTTGAAACGTGAAATCGAAACGATAAAGAGCGGGATTAAGGATATAGAAAACGAAGAAAACGCAATAATAGAAAAAATAAGGGCAAAAAAAGAAGAACTCTACAAAGCGGAAAAAGAAAAAGAAGAAATATCCAAAGAGCTAAACGCCCTGCGGGAGAAAAAAGAAAAAGCGAAAATAGAAGAAGCGAAATTGAAAGAAAAAGAACTTTATCTCGAAGAAAAGAAGGAAAGAACGGAAGAAAAGATAAATGAAACAACACTTATAACGGAAAGCAACACAAGAAAAACAAACTACATACAAGCCGATTTGAAAAAGGCAAAAAGCCTTGCGGAAAAATTGCAAACTGAACTTACCGAAAAAAGAGAACGTGTTTCCGCGCTTAAGCAAAAGACAAAAGAACTCGAAAACGAAATAGCGCCGCTTATCGAAAAGGAGAAAGAAAGAAAAACATTTTTGCAAAAATTGCAGAACGAAAGAATAGTGAAGGAGCGAACGCTTTCATCGATGCTTTCCGAAATAAACTACCTTGAAAAGGAAAAGAGCAAAACGGAATTTATCGTAAGGGAAGCGGAAAAAGCGGAAATAAAAGAACCTTCGCAGATAGAGAGCAAAATAAACGAGCTTTTGGCACTGATTTCCGAAAAAGAATCGCAGAGACAGAAGATCTCGGAGGAAATTGCGCTTTTGAAATACAGAATAAACGAAGCGGAACGATTTATAAGGGAACACGAATCCGGCGGAAGGCAGTTCAAAAACGGAACGCTCGGAAGCACAATACCGCTTGCAAGAACCGGAATGGGGATAGAAGACGAGTTAGGGGCATTTATCCTTGAGAAATCAAGCGAGCTCCGCTCGAAAAGAAAAGGGCATTTCTTCATAAAAGAAAACCTCATCCCGCTAAAGGAAACCCGCACCCCAAAAGTCGTACCAATTACGGACACGATAAACTCCCCGTATCTTAAGGGAATTTACGTTTCGGAAACGCTTGCCGACGGAACGGAGTTTTTCAAAAACAACGCAGAACACTTGTTTATAAAAGAGATAATAACAAAAGACGGATTTGTGCTCTTCTCTCCGTTTGAAGTAAAGATAAACAGCAGTCTGCTTATCGAAGAAAAAAAGAGAATTGTTGCGGAACTCAACAAAGAAAAATCGGAAAAAGAAAAACAAGTTTCGAAACTATCCGAAGAAATAAACAATGCGAAGCAAACGGTAAAAAACCTCCAAAAAGAGTTGGAAAATGCGGAACGAAAGCTTGCCGAAAAGAAAAAGGCACTGATGCTGAAGCCCAAGATAAAGGCACTGGAAAGCGAGATAAACGAAAAAATGCAAGCGGCGGAAGCAATCAAAGCGGAAATAGAGAAACTAATGAGCAAAATGGAGCGTGCCGACACGGACGCACGCCTTGCAGAAAAGAGAAGGACGCTCGAACAGCTCAAAAACGAACTCCATAACGCCCTGATCAGCCTTAAGGATACTGAATTCAAACTCGAAACCGTGCAAAAGGACATTAACCAGATGACGATGCGGCTTGAAGGCACGCAAAAAAATATTGAAAGGCTCAAAAAGGAAAAGTTGCTTTTAGAAGAAGAGCTAAAAAAAACGGTGGAAAGCATATATGAAACGGAAAAAGCACATAACAAAATAAAGCTCGACCTTGCCGAGTTTTCGGAAAAGGAAAAAGAACTCGGTGAAAAAATCGACGCAACGGACAGAGAAATAAAACGAATAAATCTTGAAATTGCACGCATGGAAGAGCAAAAGGAAAACCTTCTCAGAAAAATGGAAAAGCAGCACGTCTCGCTTGCCGAAAAAAACGCACAGATAAAGAGCGCCCTGGAAAGAATGCGCGAAAAGGATATAAAAGAGCGGGAAATCGCTTACAATGTGGACACAAAGAAGATACGCCTTGAAATCTCGTCGCTAAAAGCAAAAATCAATTCTCTCGGGGCAATCGACTTTACGAGCGTCGAGGAAGAGGAAAGCATAAAGGAAGAGCTGAAAAAGAAAGAATCCGTTTACAATGATGTGCTTTCGTCAAAAAAAGAGCTGGAACTGTTCATAAGCGAAATGGAAAAACGCGCGCACGAAGAATTCGAAAAGACACTGAGCGGCGTGGAAAAATATTTCTCCGTATTTTTCAGAAGAATGTTCAAAGGCGGCGAGGCAACGATAGGAAGAATTTTGGACGAAAGAAACGACGTAAAAGGCATAGAGCTAAACGTAAGGCTTCCCGGCAAAAAAAAGCAGTCGCTTCCGCTGCTTTCGGGAGGAGAAAAATCACTCACCGCGCTTGCCTTCCTCTTTGCAATTTTCAAAGTGAAGCCCGCACCTTTCTATGTTCTTGACGAGGTGGACGCCGCACTTGACGAAGAGAACGTCGTGAAATTCGGCGAACTCCTATCCGAAGAATCCGACTTTGCGCAGTTCATCGTGATAACGCACAACAAAGAAACGATGCAAAAAGCACATCTGCTCTACGGAATTACAATGGAAGAAGACGGTGTTTCAAAAGTGGTTTCATTAAAACTCGTTTAGTGTATAATAAAAAATAAAAATAGTTCAGGAGGTTTATATGGGAAAAGTTGAATTAACGGCAGGAAAATTAAAAGGCCTTGCAAGGCTTGCGGATAGGGAAGGGAAGTTCAGAATGCTCGCAATAGACCAGCGCGGCTCCCTTCAAAGAATGCTCGCAAAAGCGGCAGGCAAAGATAAAAGTGAAATAGGTTATAAAGACCTTGCCCTTGCAAAAAGGCTTGTAACACAATATCTGTCACCGTATTTCAGTGCGACACTTATGGATCCGCAGTTCGGAGTACCGGAATCTTTAAAATACCTTAACAGAAATTCCGCACTGCTCATCGCAAGGGAAAAGAGCGGAACGGAACCTGCGGGATACAATAACAGGGAAAAGAAAACAGTGCTTTTGGACGGATGGAGCGTCGAAAAAATCAAAAAGGCGGGAGCGGACGCCGTAAAACTGCTTCTTTACTACAGGCCTGACGGAAGCAAAGAGATCAAGGAATATCAGGAAAATATCGTAAGGCAAGTAGGGGAACAGTGCAAAAAATTCGATATGCCTTTCGTGCTCGAACCGGTAGGGTATGCGTTCAAAGACGACGAACCGTCAACCGACTCGGCAAGCTATGCAAAGAAAAAACCGGAAATCGTGCTTGCGATAACTGAGGAGTTTTCGAAACCAGAATACGGAGTGGACATTTTGAAGCTCGAGTTCCCGGTGAATTTGAAATACGTAAAAGAATTCCACAACGGATACTTCGACGGAAAAGTAAGGGAAGCAGTCTATACGTTGAAAGACGCTGAGGACGCTTGCTACGAGATCACTCAGAAATCCAGCGTGCCATGGGTGATACTCAGCGCCGGAGTTGACATAGAAGAATTTGTTTACAACGTTGAAATCGCATCAAAAGAAGGAGCTTCCGGATTCCTCGCAGGAAGAGCGGTATGGAAAGAATTTGCAAAATACTACCCAAACACGGAAGATATGATTGCATGGCTTTCGACTTCAGGAGTCACAAATTACTACAGGCTTTACGAAGCAAGCAAAAAGGCGGTTCCGTATTTCGAAAACAAGCAGTTCGGAAGCTTTGCCGGAATCACGTTGAAAGACGCAGGAGAAGACTGGTACAAAAAATTCTAAGCGTTTCATCCACTAACACCTTTACACATAAGGGCTCGCTTCCGCGAGCCCTTTTTACTTTCAGAGGATAATCCCGTATTTTTACCGATAAGGAAAATGCAAATTTGGCAGTTTGGAAATGCTGATAAACAGAGGGTTTTTGTATATATAACTTTTGAGGTAATGTTAAATTTTATCCTAAAGTCCGATGAAGCCTGATAAATACAAGATTTTTAACATAGCCGTTTTTTGCATTCTGAGCGTTTGACGGGGTAAATATACCTGGAAAATTCGTTTCGGCCTCTCAGAGCGATTTAAACGCTAAATTCAGAAAAAGCCATATAAATGCAGGACTTATTGGGTATAAATTCCGGGCTTCCGTTAGCAAACAACGATAAAAAACCTTTCTCTGCAAAATTTTGTGCCGATTGTCCGCGTTTTTATCGTAGAATTTCTGTTTATATAACCAACGGATGATTTTTACAGGCGTGAAAACACAGCCAAACAATCCCGAAATCAATAATTCGACCTGAACTGTTAACAGAGATCGAGAAATTACGGATATCGCAAGGCAAGTCAAAAATCAAAATTCATCCGAATGGAGAAATGAAAATGACATTCCGCAACACATTCAAACCGAGAATATACAAAGATAACGAACAAGCATTAAAATAAAGAAAAATGCAAATCGCAAAAGAAAATTTTGTATTCAACCCGAAAAACAACAGCCAATAGCAAATAAAAATTTATTACAATAAGCTCTTCATGGAAATTTAGCAGAAAAAATGAAAATCAGTTTGCAAGATTTCACTAAATGCCATATAGCTGCTAAGCAAAAATCTACCAAACTCTCACGAACAAACTAAAGTGCAACTCACGCCCGTAATACTTCTATGAAATTTGCTTTGAACCTCAACTTAAAAACGTATAAAAATATTTAAGACATTCTTTATAACTTCAATTATTCTTTCTCTTTTTCCTTCTTTTTTTCTTTTTTCTTCTCCGATTTTTCCAAAATCTTTTCAAAAATGAAACCCACAACGCTTTGCGTTAAAGTCAATTCTTTGTCGCTTGATTTCCCGTCAATTTTTTTGTTGATATATTTCCTCAAATCTTCTTCAGAATAATCAGGCAATATGCTACTTTTATTAATTAAACTGCAAAGTAAATTAAATATTCTAAAACCCTTAAGTTCTTCTTCTAACTGCTCAATATCAGATATTTCAAAGGATAATTCTTTCTTTTCATCTGGAATATTGTTAGAATCTTTTTCTATTTTTTCTTTTAACTTTATCAAGATATCATCTGATTCTTTCAACTTTTTTTGTAAATCGACAAAATCTTTAAGGTTTTTCTTCTTCTTTAATTCTTCAACAATCTTCTTTAATTCTTCAACAATCTTCTTTAATTCTTCAACAATCTTCTTTAATATCATTTTTAATATTGTTAATAAAATCTTTCAGCTCTTTCAACGTCTTATTATTGTTATTATTGTCTTTCGTTAGAATATTAGAACTGGAAATTTCATCAATCCATCTCTTCAATTTCTTCAATGTATTAATAAGCTTTTCATAAGAGGATTCATAAGCCTCATAAAGTAAGTCTTCATCGTTCAAATACAATTTTTTAAACCTCTCTTCCATTTTTACTCGCGATTCTGGATCAAGCTTTTTATATATTTTTGCAAATGATTCCAGAATGGTTTTTAACAGCTCATCCACATATGCAAGCTTTTCATCTTTGCTTATCCTTTCTTCCGAAAATGTCTTATATACTCTTTCGGCAAAACTTAAATCTTCACATATATCAATTTCATCTTTTGCGGCGGATTCGATTCTTTGCTTCAAAATTCTCATGAAATATTCAGGCATTCTTTCAACATTATGGTCTTTTACTATATCAACAAACTCTAATTTGATAGGTTCAATGTCCATTTTATCAATATTTTCATTAAAACTTTTTAGTGCGTTCGTAACGGAAACAATATTCCGCTTGCATTCAATATTGTTTTGTTCTTTAATCTTCGATACAAAAGTATTCATTATCAATTTACGCTTTAAACTGTCAGTATCCTCAGAATTTATTCTCATATATCCCCACATAAATTTCCACGCACTTGCGATATATACATTGTCAACCGAAAGATTAAAAACTACCTCAAAAACAATTTCAAAATCAGATTTTGTTGCAAGACGCAAAATAACGAAAGTATCTACAACTACAATAAATAAAAAGCTTAACGAAAGCCATAAAAAGAGCTTACTATAATGTTGTCCATTGTTCTCGACAAAAAAATAAAGAAAAATTAACACGACTGCAAAAAACGTATCAATTAGTAGTCTGGACTTGTAATACGAGGAAAAAATTACTTTGTATAAGGCAGAGCCTTCTTCATTGTTATCTTCATCGTTATATTTGGAACGAACACGCCCGGAAATTTCGACTACAAGAATGACAAATATGAATAAAAATATCTGAAGAGTACTACTCAGTAAATGCCAAAGCGAATTTAGAGAAGATAGTCGCAGATGGGAAGCTATTATAAAAGCAATTATTGGTAACTCAATACATTTGAGTCCCCATGATAAAATTACCCATGCTATTTTACTATGCCATCGATTTAAATTGCATCTAAACCAACAAACAAATGCATACGGGTCGTAAACAAAAATCTCGGTAATAATTAGCAGCAATAAAAATAAGAGTAAGAGCCTTTCCCCACAAAGGAAATACGTAAGTAACGTAAGTAAAATTATTACAATCATAACAATAATAGAAATAATAAAACAATTTCTTAACTTACTTTTGAATCCATAAAAATAAGCCAAACACATAAAGAATACTACTATAGCAATAAACATAATAACCATCACAAAAATACTAAAATTTTTGTGGCAAAAGAAGAAACAAGATATAAACAAAAACAATAATACCGAGATTAAAAATAGAAAAAATAGAATAACATTATAAAAACTCATCTTTATTAACACATGAATCAAAATAAATATCATAAATAAAATTGATATAACTCCTAATATAAAATATAATCCCTGGCTGTTACCATATTTTACT
>JALSNB010000349.1 GCA_026987225.1 Caldisericaceae bacterium | reverse complement strand
ACGCCCTCGAACCTCACCTTGAAATCGTATTTTCTACCTTCCTTATTCGTAAAATGCACGGGCACCCTTTTGTTCGTGCCGTATAAGATCACGTTGAGTTCGTCCTCGGAAAAATCCTTCAGAGGCTTGAAAATATCTATACCGTATTCTTTTGCAACGTCGATAATGATATTGTAGGAAAACGTGTCCGTTCCGTGAAAACCGGGAATTCGTATGGCATGCTCGGCAAGGGACAGATTCCAGTTTTTTATGATAAGGTCCGGATCGGGCTCTATCTTAAACCCCAGCCCTCCGCACTCCGGGCATGCACCGTAAGGGCTGTTAAACGAAAAAAGCCTCGGCTCTATTTCTTCCATACTGAAGCCGCACTTCGGGCAGGCAAGCTTCTCGGAGAAAAGGTATTCCTCCCCCTCTCCCCTGTGAACAAAAACCTTTACCACGCCGTCGCCTTCGCTCAGTGCAAGCTCAACGGAATCCGCAATACGGCTCCGCTCGTCTGCAGAAACACGCACTCTGTCAATTACAAGGTCTATATCGTGCTTTTTATTTTTGTCGAGAGGAATTTTCTCGTCAAGCGTATACGTCACACCGTCCACTTTGACACGGGCATACCCCTTTTTTCTGTATTTTTCGAAAAGCGCTTTGTATTCGCCTTTTCGCCCTTTGACAAGCGGTGCAAGGATTTCCACACGTTCGTTCTCCGCACTTTCAAAAACCCTCTGAATAATTTCGTCTGACGACTGTCTTTTTATTTCCGTTCCGTCGTAAGGGCAATGCGGCACACCGATACGTGCGAACAGGAGCCTTAAATAGTCGTAAATTTCAGTCATGGTGCCGACTGTTGAGCGCGGATTTTTGCTTCCGCTTTTCTGATCGATTGCAATGGCAGGCGAAAGCCCCTCTATGTAGTCCACATCGGGCTTTTGCATGACGCCTATGAACTGCCTTGCATACGAGGAAAGCGATTCCACGTAGCGCCTCTGCCCTTCGGCATAGAGCGTATCGAATGCAAGCGAAGATTTGCCTGAGCCGGAAACACCCGTTATCACGACAAGCTTCCCGCGCGGTATGTGCAGGGAAATGTTTTTAAGGTTGTGAACCCGTGCGCCCTTTATATATATTTCTTTACTGCCCATTTCTCTTTGCTATGACAGACGTGATGATATAAAATGCGGGGAAGAAGTAAAACATTACGATAGGGAGGAGAAAAGCGTAAAAAACAGGATGGTTCCAGGAAGGCGAAACGGAACGAAGGCCGCCCAAAACGAAAGGAAAAGCGTAAAGAAAAATGACAACGAGAAATGACAAAAAGAACGTTGCAAAGAAACGCGCAAACGCAAATCTCACGGAAAGGAGAAATTCTTTCAAAAAATTCCCTTTCGAAACAAAATAAGGGGCATAAGCAAACAGAAAATATACTGCAAAGT
>JALSNB010000348.1 GCA_026987225.1 Caldisericaceae bacterium | reverse complement strand
ATATCCTATTTTTTGAAATATGCAACCGATATTCTCCACAAATACGGAGTAAAAGTGGAAGCGGACGTTTTCGGGTTGGTACTTACAAATAAATCGGATCTTGGCATAGGGCAAAATCTTGAAAAGATGGCAAAATATGCGGATTATATATGCCCTATGGTGTATCCCTCTCATTATTGGAGAGGTAGTTTCGGGTTTTCAGATCCGGATGCGCATCCTTACGGTGTCATTGATCATGCTTTGAAAGATGGCATTGAGCGTCTGAAAGCGATAAATTCTTCTTGTAAACTCATACCTTATTTGCAAGATTTTTCTCTTTACCATCATTACGGAAGAGAGCAAATTCTGTTAGAGAAAAAGGCGGTGTATGACAATGGTATCAAATCTTGGTTTATGTGGAACGCTGCCAATATTTACACTGTTGGTGCTTTAAAAAATTAGGATATAATTAAAAAGATGGGGCAAAAAGAAAGGAGTAGGTATGAGGGAGATCAAGAATCACCCCATATTGCGTTTTTCACGGGGCGAACGGATTAAGTTTATCTTCGAAGGAAAAGAACTTACCGCTTATCGGGGCGAAACCGTAGCAATGGCCCTTTATAGGCATGGGATAGATGTGTTTTCAGAAAGCGCTAAACTTCACAGGCCGAGAGGAATGTTTTGTGCCATAGGAAAATGCTCCTCCTGTATGATGAGAATCAACGGTATCCCGAATGTAAGGACATGCATTCTACCTGTTCAAAAAGGCATGATAGTGGAACGTCAAAAGGGCTTGGGAGATAAGCCGGAGCGCACTGCAAAATTTATGCCTCCTATCGAAAGAAATGAGAAGGTGACAATTGTCGGCGGAGGACCGGCAGGACTTAGTGCGGCAATTACACTTAAAAAGAGCGGTATTACACCTCTTATTGTAGAGCAAAATCCGTTGCTTGGCGGGCAGCTTATAAAGCAGACGCATAAATTCTTCGGATCCAAGGAAGAACATGCCGGGACACGTGGAATTGAAATTGCCAAAGAAATGGTTGACGAAGTCAAAAGATTGAATATCCCGCACTTTACAAATAGCAGCGCATTCGGATTTTATACTGACCGTACGCTTGCGGTTTTTAAAGATAATCAACTTGTAAAAATAAAATCCGATTATTTTGTTTTTGCAACCGGTGCGGCGGAAAAAATGATTCCTTTTGAAGGTAATGACATTCCCGGAGTTTTTGGTGCAGGTGCCGCTCAAACGATGATGAATGTATTCGGAATAAAACCTGGGAATAGGGTGCTTATGGTGGGAGCGGGTAATGTCGGTTTAATTGTTTCTTATCAACTGCTTCAGGCAGGCGTTGATGTGGCTTGTGTCATAGAGGCATCGCCTAAAATCGGAGGATATTTTGTCCATGCGGCAAAACTCAGACGGTTTGGCGTACCGATACTTGCTTCTACTACAATTAAGCGTGCAGTCGGAGTTAGTAGAGTTAAAAAAGCGATTACAGTGAAGCTTGACGAGCATTTTAAAGAGATACCTAACACGGAAAAAGAATGGAATGTGGATACCGTATGCCTTGCAACGGGACTTATACCGTCTGTTACGCTTCTTGCACAGGCGGGTTGTGAAATGAAGTATATTCCTGCGTTAGGAGGGTATGTTCCGCTTCGCAACCGTTTGCTTGAAACAAGTTTAAAAAATGTTTTTGTTGCGGGAGATGCGGACGGAACAGAGGAAGCGTCAACTGCCATTATGGAAGGAAGAATTGCGGCATTTGCAATTGCGCAAAAGGAGGGAATAGATAAAACTTCAGAACTTAATGAGACGTTGGACGAATTAAAAAGGCTTAGAAGCGGGCCGTTTGGGAAAAAGATTTTAAGTGGCATAGCGGAGGCCGAAAATGCAAGACTATCTTAAAGTCGGGTATATAACGCTTGAGAATCTTGATTTTCCTGAAAATGATATTATTGAAAAACACTTTGTTGCCGTAACGGAGTGCGTTCAGGAAATTCCGTGTAATCCGTGTGTTACCTCATGCCCTGTGAAAGCGATAGAGATGAAAGGTATAAACGGTGTTCCGAAAATTAATTTTGAAAAATGCGTTGGTTGTGGAAATTGTGTTGCCGTATGTCCAGGGCTTGCAATGTTTTTAGTGAACATTCGCAATGGAAAAGGCAGAGTGTCTTTACCTTACGAAATGCTGCCCCTCCCTGAAACCGGCAACGAAGTTTTTCTTCTTAACCGGGTAGGGGAACGTATCGGTAAAGGAAAGGTAATAAGAGTGTTTGTTCCGGATGAAAAGTTTTATTCTGCTGTTGTCACCGTTGAATTTGATGATGTGAATCTTGTGAAATATGTGCGAAATATAGAGGTGATCAAATGAGCGACAAGGATATAATTATATGCCGATGCGAGGATGTAACGCTGTACGATATTAAGGAAGCTGTTAGAAAGGGATTTAAAGATATGGAATCCTTGAAACGTTATTTACAGATCGGTACCGGCCCTTGTCAGGGAAAAACCTGTATCCCCCTAACTGAGAAAACACTTGCCAAAATTCTTAACGAGAAGGTAGATAACGTGGGGCATCCGACATCACGAGCGCCTGAAAACCCTGTGCCTTTCGGGATTTTTACGGTGAAGAAAAAATGAAAACAAAGGATGTTGTAATTATAGGCGGCGGAATTACCGGATTGAGCACGGCGTATTACCTTGCAAGGGCGGGTGTTAAAAATATTGCCGTGTTGGAAAAACGTTACCTTGGCTCGGGTTCTACCGGTAGATGCGGAACGGGCATAAGGCAGCAATTCACCACAAGAGAGCATATAATCCTTATGAGGGAAAGCGTAAAGCTCTGGCTTGAGTGGGAGAATAACCTCCCTTACCCCATACATTTCAGGCAAGGAGGTTATCTGTGGCTTCTTTCCTCTCAATCGGAGCTTGTCCAATATAAAAACTATGTGCGTTTGCAAAATCTTTTGGGCGTTGACAGCAGAATCATAACTCCGGAAGAAGTCAAGGAAATTGTACCTGATATTGATACGTCAAACATCGTCGGAGCAAGTTGGTGTCCGTCCGATGGCAATGCGTATCCGTTCGATACGATTTTTGCCCTTTCTATTGCCATTAAGTCATACGGAGTTGAGGTGAATACTTTTGAGGAAGTAAAAGATGTAGTAATTGAGCAAAATAGAATTGAGCGAGTAATTACGGATAAAGAGCAGTACGCAACGCATTTTGTCGTAAATGCCGCAGGATTTGGTGCTGTAAAAATTGGGAAGATGGTAAATGTTTCTCTGCCTTTGACCCTCTATAGGCATCAAATTGCCGTGAGTGAACCGGTTTCTTCCTTTCTGGATCCGATGGTTGTAAAAGGCGAGCTTTACTTCACACAAACATACAGAGGAAGGATAATCGGAGGAACGGATTTACATGAAAAACCAACCAATAATACGCATTCGACTTTAAGTTTTCTGGAACAATATGCAAATGAAATTCTTGACGTTATGCCATTACTTTCATCGTTAAATATTATGAGGCAGTGGGCTGGATTTTATGTGGTTAGTCCGGACCACCACCCGATTCTTGGCCCTACTTCAGTTCCTGGTTTTATTGTAGGTACCGGTTTTTCCGGGCACGGGTTTATGCTTGGGCCTGTCGTAGGAAAACTTCTTGCTTCCTATATAGTGCATGGCAATATGTTTTTACCGGAAGCAAATAATCTAACAATAGAACGATTCAAGAAAGGAAAACTTATAGAGGAGAAGGCAGTAATAGGATAATTATTTTCTTCGGTTTGTGTTTATATGTAGAATTTTGTAGAAAGGGCAAAAGCCATTTGCTCCCGTAAATATTAGCACAAAACCTAAGAACCATGCGGCAATGCGAAAGAAATCCGGGTGAGACGAAATAACCGATGCAAAAGCGTATTTTATCGTTCCGTTTGTATAATATGATGTTTTGAATAAACCTTCTATTACACCAACTTGGGCACCAAACCATAAGAGCAGGGCGCCAAGCCCCACTCTCGCAATTCTTTCAACTGGATGTAAATTTACCGCATCTTCGTCACTAACCATTTTTACCTTTTGTCGTTTTGGGTGCTTTGTAAGGTAAAGGTATGTATTGAACCGACGGCCTTGCACCTGGATTTTGCGGATACAGATCCATTAAGGCATATATTTCTTTGGGCATATTTGTTGAAACTCTTAAACCGATTTCTTTGGCTTCTTCATAAGTTATCGGGTAATCATGCGTCCATCTTCCCTCGGAAAGGGTTTGGGCAATTCTTTCCGCATCGTCTTCACTGTATTTTTTTGCAAGTAGTACTTTTTTCACGAAAGCTTTTACCTGTTTCATTGCCTTTTTGGACATATCCGCAAGGATCAGTGTTTCGTCGTCCACTTTGTTTTTATCTTTCTCTTCTGCAACTTTTATGATCGAAGCTGCAGGGTAATTTCCAAGTTGAGGATCAACGGGTCCGAGAACTGCGTTTTCATCCATTACGATTTCATCTGCGGACAGCGATATCATTGTGCCTCCGCTCATCGCATAGTGAGGCACGAAGACGGTTACTTTCGCCTTATGCTGAATCAGTGCGTGTGCGATTTGTTCCGTTGCAAGCACCAGTCCTCCCGGAGTATGAAGAATTATATCGATTGGCATGTCCGGAGGAGTCATTCTTATTGCGCGAAGAATTGCCTCGGAATCTTCGATATTGATATACTTAATGATCGGAACGCCAAGCAAACTCATTGTTTCTTGCCTGTGAATCATGGCAATAACTCTTGAATTTCTTTTCTTTTCGATGGTTCTAATGATACTAAGCCTTGCATCTTCCAATGATTTTTGTTTCAGGTAAGGGGTAATCAAAGCAAAAAATATAAATATCCAAAATAGGGCGTTTATGAGGCTATTAAACCCGCTTGCATAGTTATTCATCTTTTCACCTCCCGTTTTTATAAATTATACCAAAAATTCGATTTTTTTAAAGATATTTAACTTGTTTTTAGCTTTTACTATTTTTACGGTTAAGTCCTTTACGAGTAGATAATTTTACTTGTAGTATGAAAAATTCTAAATATAAAATAAACCAAATAATTAAGTTAGATGCAAATATTTGGATAGGCAAAATTAAGTGCTAAAATCTAAAAACAAACAGGAATGGAGGAGGCAGGTATGAAAAAATTCAAAGGGTATGCGGTAGGAATTATCTTGCTTGTGCTATCTATCTGTGCGATAATTGCCGGCACGGTAATTGTCAAATCTCAAAATATTTCAATCGTTAATATTAGCGTGCCGAACAAAACGGAATTTGTAAATCAGGATTTTAGTATTAATGTCGGCGTAAAAAATGACGGACTGTTTAATGTCAAAAACGTAAAGGTTTCTCTTTATGAAAAGGAAAAAGTTATTGCTACAAAAATAATTCCTGTATTGAAAAAGCACGCCGTTTTTAATGTAAAATTCTTTTATTCTTCCGCTGTTTCTGGCATACATACGTTAAAGGTTGTTACTTACCTAAACGGCAAAATCGGTTCCGAAAGAACAATAAGTTTGGAGGTAAAAAAAGTCCCTCCCGTGTATTCGTTGCAAGATAGCATGATCTTTAAAGTAAAACTCGGTGATATGTGGTATGGTACCAATTTTGGAGATTCATCACCAAGGGTATTCGAGGATAAAATATACGTAGGTGGGAAAAATAAATATTTCTTCTGTTTGAATAAAGATACCGGAGCAATAATCTGGAGGTATGAAGTTAAAAACGCCGGATTAATACCGGGAATTTATTCGAGGCCGGTATTTTATAAAAATAACGTTTACTTCGGTTCGACAGGTTCAAGCATGATTAAAACTGCCGGCTATGTTTTTGCTTTGAATGCGGAAAACGGCAAACTTGTATGGATGTACAAAACCGACTCTGACGTTTACTCTGTTTCTATTTCAAATAATGAAATATATGCTATTTGTGAAAATGGGATTATTTACCGGCTAAATGCATTGTCCGGAAAACTTTTGAAAATATATAGAGAACCTGAAACAAATATAAGTATGAATGACAGAGTGATTGAACGTAACGGAAAAATATATGCGGTAGTAGGGGAAGCAAAATCCGTTCTCTTATGCTTGGATAAAGAAAGCGGAAAAACTCTGTGGAAATTCGAAACTGATAAAATCGCAGTCTCACCATTACTTTTCGTGGATAATAGAATTTATTTTTCCGGAAAATACTGCCTAAATGCCGAAAACGGTTCGGTAGTATGGAAAAACGACGAGCTGAACATTTCCAATGCAATTTCCGAGGCAATCGACAATAATTTATTGTTTGTTGCGTCTAATAACGGAAATGTGTTCTGCTTGAATGTGAAAAACGGCAAAATTTTGTGGGAAAGAACACTTACTCCTATAGGTATTACGCCGGTTATTTCTAACGGTGTTGTATATTTATGCAGCACGGATGGCAATATCTACTGTATGGACGAACATAACGGAAAATTGCTCTCTGAATATGCGCTGAAATTTTACATTATAAGCCCGCCGCTTATTTATAATCAAAGGATTTATGTTGTTTCGGATCATGGCTTTTTGTACTGCCTTAAACTTTTTAAGCAGGATAATTAGTGTGGTTCGGAAATTTCTTAATTTACTGTTGACAGAAAAATTTAAAGAACTATAATTACTCTTGAATTAAAAAAATTGTAAGGCTTTTAAAAAAATTGTAAAAGAGGCAAAATGTTTTCAAAAACCGATGAAGAAATAATAGATGCAATGAAGCCAGTAGTAAAAGGAATTGCCTTACTTATCGGCGATGACTGCGAAGTCG
>JALSNB010000347.1 GCA_026987225.1 Caldisericaceae bacterium | reverse complement strand
ATAGACTTGAATATTTTCGAGGCCTTTAAAGATATTGCACTTTCTCAGGAAAATATCTGGTTGGATAAATTTATTTCTCCGTATTTCTATATTCCAAACGTTTCGGTATCTGCCAAGTAAAATGAAAAAAGCGGGCGTTTGAACGCCCGCTTTTTTATTACTTCAACGTAATTTCTTTTACTTTCTTTGCAGGTTTTACTTTCGGTGCGGTGATTTCTAACACACCATTTTCAAATTTTGCTTCGGCTTTTTCAGGATCAACTTCTGCAGGAAGAGGAATTACCCTGCTAAAGCTACCATATACCCTTTCTTCACGATAGTATGTTTCGTTTTCTTCTTTTTTCTCTTTTTTGATTTCACCGGATATGGAAATTGTTTCCGGATCTATCTTAATTTTAACGTCTTTCTTATCTACTCCCGGCAGATCGGCTTTTACAACGATTTCTTTTTCCCTGTCAATAACATCAACTGCAGGTGCCCAGATTATCGCTTCCTCATAAGGTGCAATTTCGCCTTTTTCTTTTCTCTTTGCTGAAGTAGGTAACGCACGACGCCGACCTCCACCGGTTCTCCAGAATTCATTGAACACGCTGTCAATTTCTTCTTCAAGCCTTCTTATTTCATCAAATGGATCCCAGACTGCCATGCTATCACCTCCTTCTCATTCATTTTTCACAAATATTATAAAAATTTTTATATTTTTGTCAAGAGGTTGGACGATATATTTACTTTAATATCGTCTTAATACAGCACTACAGCGTTTGATAACGTGCAATATAAATTTGTTGTTTTGGTTTTTTAGTAAAATGGATACGAAGAAGTATTTACAAATTATCAAATGCTTATATAATTATACGAGAATATTATGGAGGTAGATATGGAAAAGATAGATATAAAGAACTTAAAAGAAATGGCAAATTTTTTCTCGCTTTTTTCAGATGCAACGAGATTAAAAATCGTCATCTTTCTGTTAAATTCCGGAGAAGCGTGCTGTGTAAATAAAATCTCGGAAGCATTGGGATTAAATCAGCCTGCGGTATCTCAGCAGATGCGTATTTTGAGGAATGCAGGGATTGTAACGTATAGGCGAGAAGGGAAATTTATAAGGTATACGATTTCCGACCCGTTTGTAAAAGAAATTATTCAAATAGGAATAAATCGTTTTAAGGAGGTGAAATAGATGAATTACAAAGATTTGTTTTCTGAAATCAGGGTAGGTTCTCTCACTTTTAAAAACAGGATTGTTTTTCCGCCGATTTCCACTAACCTTGCTTCAACAAGCGGAGAAGTAACACCTGAATTTGTTTATCATTATGCAAGGCGTGCTCGCGGCGGGGCGGCCATGATTACCCTTGAAAATATGTGTATTCAATACCCGGACGCACGGCACGGCGCAACTCAGCCGAGAATTGACGATGACAGGTTTATTCCCGGGCTCAGTATGATTGCCTATGAAGTGCACAGGTATAATTCTTTTGCATTTGTGGAACTTACGCATCCCGGACTGTTTTCCGAATTGAAACATTCCGGCGGAAAAACTCCCGTTGCTCCCTCTGACGTGGATTTGAGGGCGGATCATCTGAAACCGCACGTTTTGACAACCGACGAAATTAAGGATATAGTGGGAATCTTTGCGCAGGCAGCCTTACGTGCAAAAAAGGCGATGTTCGATGGCATTGAGATCGAAGCGGCACATGCTTTACTCGTCGATCAATTTCTTTCGCCTATTGCAAACAAAAGAAAGGATAATTTTGGTGGTTCCCTTGAAAATAGGGTAAGGTTTGCACGCATGATAATCGAAAGAATCAAGGAGCTATGCGGTAGAAACTTTACCGTAACGGCACGTTTGGGCGTTATTGATTTCGTTGACGGAGGTATCGATATGGAAGAAGGTGCAAAAATTGCAAAGGCGTTTGAAGAAATGGGCTATGCGGCGTTGCATGCAGATGTCGGTTTCGGCAATAAAGAGAAAAGACTTGAGCCGATGCAATATCCCGAAGCATGGAGGACTAATTTTGCCGAAAAACTAAAAAAAGAAGGAGTGAAAATACCGGTTGTAGCCGTAGGAATGATTAGAAATCCGAATGTTGCAAACGATATTATAATGAGCGGCAAGGCGGATCTCGTTGCGCTCGGTAGGACTCTTATAGCCGATCCGGATTGGCCTATCAAAGCGGAAACGGGCAGGGAAAATGAGATAAAGCGGTGTATCGGGTGCAGCGAATGCATAAAGGCAAGGCATGACGAAGGCACGGCAATCAGGTGTGGTGTGAACCCTGCCGTTGGAAAGAGAGAAGCTGACGAAGTGATAACCGTTGCTTTGCGTCCCAAAAAGGTTCTTGTTGTTGGTGCCGGGCCAGCCGGACTTGAAGCCGCTACTGTTTTAAAGACAAGAGGGCATGATGTTACGATATGGGAAAAGAATAGTTTTATAGGCGGAGCACTTTACCTTGCAACGCTTCCTCCTGGAAAAGATAAACTCAAATGGTTGATTGACTACTATGATTACATGATCAAAAAGCTTGGCATAAAGATTGAATTTAATAAAACGGCAGATCAAAAAAGTATTGAAGAATTTAATCCGGATGCAGTGGTTATTGCTTACGGTTCAAAATGTCTTGTTCCTCCTATTAAAGGCATCGATTTGCCTAACAGCGTTACTTTCAGAAAAGTTTTAAGCGGTGAAGTTGAAATTTCCGATAAAAAGGTTGTCGTTGGAGGTGGCGGACTTGTAGGTTGTGAAACCGCGCTTTTTCTTGCCGAATCGGGAAATGACGTAACGATTCTTGAAATGCTGCCCGAAATTGCAACCGGTATGGAACCTATAAGCAGAAGATACCTTTTGAGGGAGCTCAAGGAGAAAAATGTTAAGTATTTTGTTAATGCACCGGTGAAAGAGATAAGGGAAAACGAGGTGATTTTCGGAGAGGGCAAGTCTCTCCCGGCTGATTATTTTGTCACGGCTTTTGGCGGAAAAGCGGACCATGAGTTATACAATAAGCTTCGCGGAAAATACGAAGTAAGCCTTGTTGGCGATGCAATACGCACAGGAAAAATTATTGATGCCGTGCAGAGCGGTTTTGCGATAGGAAAAACGTTGTAGTTTTATTGACAATTTTTTTGTTTTCGTTAAACTCTCCTTTAAATTGGGAGAGGTGAAATGAAAGCAAAATTGGATTGTATACCATGTATATTTAATCAGGCATTTCGCGCGGCGCAAAATGCAACAAATGATAAAAGCCTTATAAGGAAAGTACTTAATGAAGCGGGCGGCAAGGTGAAGGATATAGATTTGAATTTGACTCCACCTGAGGCCGCCCTTCCCATATATAGGCTTATCGATAAGATAACCGGGAATAGCAATCCTTACGGGGATATTAAAAAAGAACATATCAGGCGTGCCCTTTCTCTGTATCCTGTGATGAAGAAAAGAGTTTCATTAAGTAAAGACCCTCTTAAGGAAGCCGTGAAAATTTCCATTATCGGAAACGCTATTGATCTTGGGAGTACCCTTAATGAAATAGATATTGAAAAAGAGTTTGAAGATGCGGAAGAAAAAGATTTTATACTGAGAGATTTCGAATCGTTTAAACAAAAACTATTCAGGGAGAAGGAAATTTTGTATATTGCGGATAATGCGGGAGAAACCGTTTTCGATAGGCCGCTTGTCGAGCTGTTAAGCGATATGGGTAAAAGTGTTTTGTATGCTGTAAAAGAGTATCCGATTATAAACGATGCAACGCGTGAGGATGCCGAACTTTCCGGAATAAATACAAAAATAATTTCTACGGGCTCCGGCATTGCCGGCACGGTTTTGCAAAGTTGTTCGGAAGAATTTCTCAATGTTTTCAAAAGAGCACGTTTTATAATTTCAAAAGGGCAAGGAAATTACGAAACATTGTCAAATGTTCCTGCTCCGATATTTTTCCTCTTTAAAGTAAAGTGCAAGCCAATTTCAATTGATACCCGTTTCCCCATAGGAAGCATGCTGCTTTTAAAATCTTCTTCCTATACGGATTAGGTATTGACATTTTGCTTTTTTCATATATCATTCACTAATGGGAGATAAGAAAAACAAAAGGAAAACTATAAATATTTTATATAACGCAAAGTGTGAGGAGGTGATGTATCGGACACAACGTCTGAAAAGCATCTTTTTATTAAAATTTTATTCAAAGGAGGAATTTTCATGAAAAAACTTTTAGTTTTGTTGCTTGTTGCCGCATTTGTTGCGACAGTATTTGCAGGTTGTGCTCCAAAAGCCAAAACTCCTGTCACTCTTGTATTTGCAAAATCCGGTGATGCAGTGGAGCTTGACCCTGCGGATGTAACTGATGGTGAGTCCATTACCGTAATGGACAATATTTTCGAAGGTCTTGTAAAGTATAAACCCGGCACTACGGAAGTTGAGCCGTGCCTCGCTACGAGTTGGGATACTTCGTCTGACGGGCTTGTTTGGACATTCCATTTGAGAAAAGGCGTAAAGTTCCAGGATGGCACTCCGTTTAACGCAGATGCCGTTGTATTTTCCTATGAGAGACAGAGAGATAAGAATCATCCTTTCCATAAATACGGTAAATGGGAATATTGGGGATGGTGCTTTAGCGAAATAAAGAAAACCGAAAAAGTCGATGACTACACAGTAAAAATTACCCTTACAAAACCGTTTGCTCCGTTTATCAGCACAATGGCTATGTTTACGATGTTTGTTGTAAGCCCGACTGCTGCAAACAAATGGAAAGATCAGTGGTTTATGCATCCTGTAGGAACCGGGCCTTTTAAGTTTGTAGAATGGGTAAAAGGCGATCACATTACCCTTGAGAAATGGGACGGTTATTGGGGGCCAAAACCGAAAATCGACAAATTGATATTTAAGGTGATTCCGGATGCTTCCGCAAGGCTTCTCGCCCTTCAAAAAGGTGAAGTCCAGGGGATGGAATTCCCGAATCCCGATGACCTTAAAACGATTTCTGCCGACAAAAACCTTACGATTCTCAGTGAACCCGGATTAAACGTTGGTTATCTTGCAATGAATATGGGTGAGGATACTCCGGGATTCCAAAAACCGTTTGCGGATGTAAGAGTCAGGCAGGCAATTAACTATGCTATTAACAAAAAAGATATAGTGGATAACCTTTACAAAGGCACTGCAATTGTTGCTAAAAACCCGATTCCTCCGACACTTTGGGGATACAATGATGCGGTTCAGGATTACGATTACAACCCTGAAAAGGCAAAAGAACTGTTGAAAGAGGCGGGTTATCCGAATGGATTTAAGACAAATCTCTGGGCAATGCCCGTTTCGCGTCCGTATATGTTCGATCCTAAAAAGATTGCTACTGCAATACAGGCAGATCTGAAAAAAGTAGGAATAGATGCCGAAATTGTAAGCTACGATTGGGGCACCTACCTTCAGAAAACGGAAAATGGTGAACATGCGATGTGCTTGCTTGGATGGACGGCTGACTATGCTGATCCTGACGACTTCCTCTATGTATTGCTTGATCCGGATGCGGCTACGGTAGGTTCTGCAGGAAACGTTGCGTTCTACAGAAATCCGAAAATTCACGAACTTAACATGGAAGCGCAGAGCACTACGGATCATAAAAAGAGGGAAGAGATTTACAAACAGGAACAGGTTATAATTCATAACGATGCTCCGTGGGTTCCGCTTGCACATGCAAAGCAAACCCTTGTTTTCAGGAGTAATGTAAAAGGATTTGTTCTTTATCCTACGGGTGACTATCATTTCGATACAACTTATATAGAACAAGGAAATAAATAGTAATCAAATCATACTGCCCCGGCTTTCTGTTTACCGTCCCAAAAGGCTGGGGCAGTTTGTTAGGAGGAATCATGAGAAATTACTTACTGAGGCGTGTGTTTAATGTGCTTTTTGTTTTATTTATTGTATCCATATTAATTTTTTTGTTAATTCGGCTTGCACCTGGAGATCCTGCCAGGGTAATGGCGGGTGAGCATGCTTCCCCTGAGGTTCTTGCCGCAATGCGTAAGGAATGGGGACTTAACAAACCGTTAATAGAGCAGTATTTTATATGGCTTTCCCATGCGCTTCGTGGAGATTTGGGGCGTTCGATACAATCTCATGAATCCGTTTTAAGAGAACTTTTACTTCGTTTTCCGAATACGTTCGAGCTTTCGCTCTTTGCTATAATTTTTGCTTTGGTTGTCGGTTTGCCTGCCGGCATTGTATCCGCAGTAAAGCGGTATTCCATATTTGACTATACGAGCATGGTAATAGCACTTTTCGGTGTATCCATGCCTGTTTTTTGGTTGGGCATCATGCTCCTCATGATTTTCGGCGTAAAATTGAACTGGCTTCCCATAGGAGGAAGGTTAAGCGTATATACGAGTTTAAGGCCCATTACACATTTTTATCTTATAGACAGCTTACTTGAATTAAATTTTCCTGCATTCTGGGATACGATAAAACACCTCATACTTCCATCCATTGCGCTTGGCACGATTCCCATGGCTTTCATAGCACGAATTACACGTTCCAGCATGCTTGACGTTTTGCATCAGGACTACATAAGGACTGCACGCTCCAAAGGATTAAACGAAAGTATTGTTATAAGAAAGCACGCTTTGCGTAATGCCCTTATCCCTATTCTTACTGCAGCAGGAACCGAGTTTGCTTTGCTGATGGGCGGCGCAATCCTTACGGAAACGGTATTTTCATGGCCGGGAATTGGCACATACATTGTGCAGGCTGTAAATGCAAGGGATTATCCGGCTGTGCAGGGCTCGGTAATTTTTGTCGCCTTTCTTGTCGCTGCGGT
>JALSNB010000346.1 GCA_026987225.1 Caldisericaceae bacterium | reverse complement strand
TACTCCCTTGTGCCGGGTATCGCATTGATTTCGGAAATATACCTGCTACCGATATTGGATGTCATTATAATAATCGTATTTCTAAAATCAACGGTTCTTCCCTTTGAATCCGTAAGACGCCCGTCATCAAGCACCTGAAGAAGTATATTGAATACATCCGGATGCGCTTTTTCTATCTCATCGAGCAGAACAACGGAATACGGATGCCTGCGAACCGCCTCGGTAAGCTGTCCGCCCTGTTCGTATCCCACATATCCGGGAGGTGCACCGATAAGACGTGAAACTGCAAATTTTTCCATATATTCGGACATATCGATTCGTATAAGCGCTTTCTCAGTGTCGAATAGGAATTCCGCAAGCGCTTTTGCAAGTTCGGTTTTACCGACACCTGTCGGCCCAAGGAATATAAAGGATCCGAGAGGTCTGTTTGGATCGGAAAGCCCTGCACGTGCACGCCTTATGGCATTTGCAACAGCAGTTATCGCCTGATCCTGCCCGACAACGCGTTTCCTCAGCTCGTCTTCAAGATGGAGCAATTTTTCACGCTCCGATTCAAGCATCTTCGAAACGGGTATCCCCGTCCACTTGGATACGATCTGGGCAATTTCCTCTTCGCCCACTTCTTCTTTCAGAAGAGGAGAATCCTTTTGCAATTTTTTCAAACGTTCGTTTGCCTCGTCAAGCTTTTTCTGAAGCTTCGGAATTTCTCCGTAAAGTATTCGAGCCGCTTCGTCCAAATCGCCACGTCTCTCCGCAAGTTTCGCCTGAGTTTTCAAATCGTCAATTTGCTTTTTGATCTGTCTGATTTCATTGATCGCTTCTTTTTCTTGCCTCCACTTTGCGGTAAGTGCGGCATCTTTTTCTTTCAAACTGGCAAGTTCTTTTTCAATTGATTTAAGTCTTTCGGCGGTTTGAGGATCGCTCTTTTCACGCTCAAGAGCCTTCTTTTCCATTTCGAGCATTCTTATTTTTCTCTTAAGCTCGTCAAGCTCAACTGGCATACTATCAATCTGCATCCTCAGGAGTGACGCCGCCTCATCGACAAGATCGATTGCCTTATCCGGTAGGAACCTGTCCGTAATGTAACGTGCGGAAAGCTTTGCCGCGGCAACGAGCGCCGAGTCTTTTATTTTAACACCGTGGTGAACCTCGTATTTTTCTTTAAGTCCTCTTAAAATCGCTATCGTTTCTTCAACAGACGGTTCTTTTACATATACGGGCTGAAATCTACGCTGAAGTGCTGCGTCTTTTTCTATATATTTTCTGTATTCGTCAATTGTCGTCGCACCGATAGTTCGAAGTTCTCCTCTTGCAAGTGCGGGCTTAAGCATATTGGACGCATCAAGAGAGCCTTCCGTGGCTCCGGCTCCTACAACGGTGTGAATTTCATCGATAAAGAGAATGATTTTGCCTTCGGATTTCTTAATTTCGTCTATCACAGCTTTTA
>JALSNB010000345.1 GCA_026987225.1 Caldisericaceae bacterium | reverse complement strand
TATCCTTTGCTTTAGCTTTTACCTAATTTACTTTTAAATTGTCACTGCTCCTGACATTAATTACAAGTTTACACAAAAATGTCCTATTGGTACGAGGTACGAATAGGACAAAAATTTCTTCATCATACTTTTTGTATCTTTTCCTCTGCTTACCAAACATTAAAAGCACTTTCAAAATTTCCGCACGTATCCCCATACCAATTTTTTGGAAAAAAGTTATGCCAATAAAACCCTCATAAACAGAGGCTTAATTCGAATTTGGCCTTTAAACACCCCTAAAAACTCCGATTTGGGACTGTGAGGTATAATTAGGGGTACCTATCGCTTAAAATGCGTTTAAATGGCATGTTAAAACCCTGATTTTATCTGCATTTCTTAAAATTACCCTTATTTCAAACCTTACCTCAAAAATAATATATCAACAAACCCTCTGTTTATTAGCATTCTTAAATATGCAATTTTGATCAAAATTCGCCCGATTTTCATAACTCAGGATCCTTTATTTGCCAAAAGATGCTTTTGATGTATATTTCGATCGTTCATGGAAAACCTTAAAACATCCCGGGTTAGGAGGAATGTTAGAAATTATCTAAGTATTGTGAGAAAATTTTACACAAAATTTGTTTTCGTATTGCTTTTTATTATAAGAGAAAGAAAGGCATTTGATTTGGTTAATAGTCTTTGATTTAATCAATTTTGCCTTCTGAGATTATAATATTTTTCGGTTGTAATCGAAATATATTATAATAATTTTCGGTTTGGTGTCAAATGAGTTCGGTATATTCGATTCATCTGAATTATCAGTTTGCTATGCGGCAGGATTTGTTGCTGAATCAGCAAAGCAAACGTGCAAGTCATGGCCGAAGACGTTCGAATCCGAGCGCAATAAACGGCAAAGCGAAGATGTGATTGGAACATGGCCGTATCCTGGCGAATCCGGTTATATAAAGTTTATTTTGTCCGTTTTACTGCACAGTCTTATATGTCCTGCATAAAAAATTTTCCCCAAAAGGTGTTGACAGAAATAAAAATGCGTTTATACTTAACTTTGAAATGCAAAGTAATTTGAAATATGGAGGTGAAGGTTATGGAAGACAAAGAAATTAAGGAAATAATGCAAAGCATCAGAGCGGTAAAAGAAGCTTTGAAGACCAGGCTCGGCTATATGGAGCCGGTGTGGAAAATTTTCATTGGTGTCGGTGTGTCAGTGTGGATTGCTTACGTGCTGTTTCAATTTGTCATCTGGCACAATGCGGCAAGGTATGCGGGATTTGTATGGATAGGGCTTTTTGTTGCGATTTTACTCGTTACGTTCATCGTGCCGCTTACGTATAAAAAGAGCAAAGCGGGCAGGGCAAAACTTGAGCTTTCTTTCAACAGTTTTGCTGCAATAATTACGTTTTTTGCACTCTGCGTTGCGGGATTCATACAGGCGCTTCCGCCACGCGTAAACCCCGTTCCGCTTGACAAATCTTTTGCCGTTTGGATTATTGCGTATGCATTTATTCTTTTCTCAATCGGCAAATATTTTTCGCTGCCGTCTTTCTGGATAAGCGGCATAGCGGTGCTTGTCGGCATTCCGCTTGCAACGGCGTATCCGCATTTTAGTTATATTATATCCGGGACGTTTCTGGGGCTTTCGATAATTGTGCCTTCGATGATCGAGATAAGAAGGGAAAGGAAAAATGAGTGAAAAGCTGTTCGGATCGCCCGTGCGGGTAAAAATCCTCACGCTAATTACTCTGGAAGACGGCATAAGCTTTACGGAGCTGAAGAGGAAAACGGGCCTTACGGACGGGAATCTTTCCTCTCACATTGCAAAACTCGAGAGAGAAGGCATTATAAAGGTGAAAAAGAAATTTGTGAATAAGCGCCCCAGGACACAGTATTTTTTAACGAAAGAAGGCAGAGAAGCGTTTTTAAATTATCTTAGCGATATGGAAAAAATCATAAAAACTTTAAAGGAGGGTAATAAAAACGGATGAGAAAAAGGTGAGAGAACGTGTTAAAGAACTGAAAGAATTTTATTCGCATATTATTGCGTATGTCGTTATAAACCTCACGCTTTTAATTGTCAATTTGCTTACTTCGCCCGACAATTTGTGGTTTTGGTTTGTCTGGATTGCCGGAATGTGGGGTATAGGCATAATTTTCCATGCGTATAAGGTGTTTGTAAAGGACAAACTTTTTGACGAGGAATGGGAAGAGAAAAAGGTGAAAGAGCTCACGAAAAAAGAATAGTTATTTTATGAGAAACAACCCTATTGCTCCCATTGCGATGAGAAAGAGGAATGCGTTTATTTTGTATTTGAGGAATACGGCAAATGCGATGCCTGCCATTATGAAAGGCGCAAGCGTGTGGAACGCGCCGCGTGCAATGAGGTAAATTGCACCGATTAACAGGGAAACGATAACAGGTTTTACGCCTGCAATAAATCCTCTGTAAACTGCGGAAGAGCTAAGCTTTTTCAGTCCGGTTGCAATCAGGGTTATAACCAAAAACGAGGGCATCGCAACACCCGTTGTTGCCGTTATCGCACCGAAAATGCCGTCGACTTCGTAACCGATGAACGTCGCCATGTTTACTGCAATCGGGCCGGGCGTAACTTGTGAGACGGATACGAAATACAAAAATTGATTCATTGAAACCCAGTGAAGGTTTTCAACGAGTTCTCTCTTGAGAATCGGGAGCATCGCCTGCCCGCCGCCGAATGTCACGGCGCCTATTTTGAAAAACTCGAAAAATACGCTAATGAGATGAAGACGATGCATTTTTTGCAAACTCCTTTGACTTAAAGACAATCCCCAGTGCTCCGCCGATTATGATCACATATATGGGATTCACTTTCAGCAGGAAAATCTCTATCAGGGAAAGCACAAACACGGCATAGAAAAAGAAATCTATCTGTGATTTTTTCCAGACGTCTATTATCACGTAGCTAATCTCCGCGACAACCCCGGTGAGTATCCCCACGAAAAATCTGTGCACGAATACGTTTTTTGTAATGTTTTGAAAGAAAAGCGAAATGAGAATGATAATTATGAGCGAAGGGAGCATTACGCCGGTTGTGGCAAATGCCGAACCTATTATGCCGGCTTCCCTGAACCCTATGAACGTCGCCATGTTTACTGCAATCGGGCCCGGTGTAACCTGCGAAATCGCAAACATTTCGTAAAATTCGTCGTCCGTAAAATATTTGTGCTTTTCAACAAGCTCCTGCTTCATAAGCGGAATCATTGCATATCCCCCGCCGAGAGTAAAAAGCCCTATATAGAAAAATATGCCGGTAAGTTTAAGAAGTTTTTTCAGCATTTAAAAGCTCCTCGAGAAGGGTTTTTACCGTTTTGCAGAAAATCGGGTGCACCCGACACGGCGCAATTTCGGACACGGGTTTGAGCACAAACAATCTGTTTTGCATGTCAGGATGCGGAATTTTCAGGTTCTCTTTATCTACTGTGAGATTATCGAAAAATATGATGTCAAGGTCGATTATGCGCGGCCCCCAATGCACTTTTCGCACGCGCCCCATGTCTTTTTCTATGGAAAGCAGTGTTTCAATCAGTTCTTCCGGTGAAAGCATCGTTTCGATTTCCGCCGCACTGTTTAAAAAATCGGGCTGATTTGTGTATCCGTAAGGCTTTGTTCTGTAAACACCAGCAGATTTTACGATGCGAATACCACGCTGTTTCATCATTTCGATTGCTTTTTTTATGTTTTCTTCTTTATCGCCGAGGTTTGTCCCTATCGCAATAATCGCCCTATGCATTTTTTATTGCCTCGAGCATTTTTACCGCTTCAACGTGCGCTTTTACGTCGTGCACTCTCAGGATGTTCGCTCCGTTTTGCGCGCCTTGCATATTTGCTGCGAGCGTTCCGACGAGGCGTTTGTCCGTTGGCTCGTCAAGCACCGCTCCTATGAATGATTTTCTGGATACTCCGAGCAGAATCGGCAAATTGAAAATCGTGAAAGCATCGAGATGCTTTATGATCTGCAAGTTGTCCCGAAGGCGCTTTCCGAAACCTATCCCCGGATCGATTATGATTTTCTCGACGCCCGCATTGTTGAGCGCTTTGATTCTTTCGGCAAAATACGTGAGAAGTTCCTTTATCGCGTTGTCATAGTGAGGATTTTTTTGCATGTTTTTGGGAGTGCCCTTTATGTGCATTGCAACAACAGGTATATCATATTTTGCGGCAAGAGGGGCCATATTTTCGTCAAAACGCAGTCCGCTTATGTCGTTTATTATGTCGGCACCGTTTTCAATTGCCTTCTTTGCAACCTCCGATTTGTATGTATCAATCGAAATCACTGCGTCTTTGAATTCTTTTCTTATTGCCGCAATTACGGGCGCTGTGCGTTCTATTTCGACGTCTTGCGGCACTTTCTCCGCTCCGGGACGTGTGGATTCGCCGCCCACGTCGATAATGTCAGCTCCCTCTTTCAGCATCTCCTCGGCATGCTTTAGCGCTCTGTCTATGTCGTTAAACCGCCCGCCGTCCGAGAACGAATCCGGTGTTGTGTTTAATATGCCCATGATAAATACATGTTTGTTGAAATCGAATTCTTTGTTTCTTATGTTAAATATCGGGAGGGATTTTCTTTCGAGAAACTTAATCAGAGTTTCCCTTACGTCTGTAAGCCCGAAAAACGGTTCGAATTTTAGCTTGTCCGCAACTTTTCTGAATGTGCGTTCCGTGCCGATAAGCAGGCAGTCCGTTTTCTCCTTTTTCCAACTTGCCACGTCTCTGTGCACGGCAACATCTCCGCCCGCGCCTATGAATTCCTGTTTTAAAATGTTTGCGCCTTTTCCGCTAATGTCATAGAGTTTCAAAAGCAGCATTCTGCTTTTCCATTCGAAAATATCAAAAGCCGCCCTGTCCGTGCCTATTTTTTCCAGTTCCCTGTCCAAATCTTCCCTTTTTACAATCTCAGCAATCATTTTCTCACCTCTTGCACAATATACAGAATATTTTGCAAAAAGCAACACCGCTTTGCGTGCGGAAAGATGTGAAACTCAAACTATTGCATTAAAAATGATTTTTGTGTGCGGAATGTGCGTAAATATAGCAAAAATACTTCATTGTTTAGTGTTAATTTCGCAAAAATGTGTTAAAAATGTGAAATTTGCTTTCTAATTGGCAAAAAAGCGTTTTAAAAATTGAATTCTTTATGCTAAAATTAAGTATGCGGCAGTACGAATTTTGCGAACATTGAAAAGTGCGGATTAAATAATACTTTCACGGAGATCTAATTTTTGCATGCCGCATTTTTTACCTTGAAAAATGAAAAATTCCATGCATTTGCGAAATTAGGGCAAAAAGATATAATATTCATGCAGGCTAAAAACGACCCTGTCCGAATTGAGCCCTGATTAATAAGGGATTAGCTTTTAGAGGGACACATTCCCTCTAACTCCTTTGTTATGGCAAAGCGTCTGAGTTTTAATCTGTTAACGTTTTTGGTTTGTTATGATAAAATAATGTTCGGAAGATTTACCTTGAAAAGAAAAAGAATAAGATAAACGGCAAAAACAAAGGAAGGAAAGTTAGAAAGGAAACGTAGTTGCCGTTCTAATAAAGTAGAGCCCTGATTAATAAGGGATTACAACACATCTCGCGCTTCGAAGTATGGTTCGTCATCTTCGTCCGAATTGAGCCCTGATTAATAAGGGATTACAACGAGGTAGCCATAATTTCTATAATTTCTACCTCTTCGTCCGAATAGAGCCCTGATTAATAAGGGATTAGCTCTTAGAGGGACACATTCCCTCTAACTCCTTTGTTGTGGCAAAGCGTCTGAATATTGAAAAGCTTCAAAGAAAACTCGCATAAATGAAACTTGCAGGAAAACAAAGGAAGGAAAGTTAGAAAGGAAACGTAGTTGCCGTTCTAATAAAGTAGAGCCCTGATTAATAAGGGATTACAACTCTAATAAGGCAAATTTATTAGGACCTATATCAAATGAGTTCGAATTGAGCCCTGATTAATAAGGGATTAGCTCTTAGAGGGACACATTCCCTCTAACTCCTTTGTTATGGCGAAGCGTCTGAGTTTTAATCTGTTAAAGTTTTCGGTTTGTTATGATAAAATAATGTTTGAAAGATTTACCTTGAAAAGAGAAAGAATAAGATAAACGGCAAAAACAAAGGAAGGAAAGTTAGAAAGGAAACGTAGTTGTCGTTCTAATAAAGTAGAGCCCTGATTAATAAGGGATTACAACTCTAATAAGGCAAATTTATTAGGACCTATATCAAATGAATTCGAATTGAGCCCTGATTAATAAGGGATTACAACAATTCTTCAGGCGTAATGCCGAATGCGTCGGCAATAGCGTTCGAATAGAGCCCTGATTAATAAGGGATTACAACATGCGACGAGGATGTCGACCCACGGTGTTTTTGAGGTTCGAATTGAGCCCTGATTAATAAGGGATTACAACTCTACGGAGTCATTTTTAAACAGCACATTTGCCACCTGTTCGAATAGAGCCCTGATTAATAAGGGATTAGCTCTTAGAGGGACACATTCCCTCTAACTCCTTTGTTGTGGCAAAGCGTCGGGATATTGAAAAGCCTCAAATAAAGCTTGCAGAAATGAAACTTGCAGGAAAACAAAGGAAGGAAAGTTAGAAAGGAAACGCAGTTGCCGTTCTAATAAAGTTGAGCCCTGATTAATAAGGGATTAGCTCTTAGAGGGACACATTCCCTCTAACTCCTTTGTTGTGGCAAAGCGTCTGAGTTTTAATCTGTTAAAGTTTTCGGTTTGTTATGATAAAATAATGTTCGGAAGATTTACCTTGAAAAGAGAAAGAATAA
>JALSNB010000344.1 GCA_026987225.1 Caldisericaceae bacterium | reverse complement strand
GCAAGAACGGGTATTCCGTCCAGAATCGCTTCTTCCAACGTAACAATCGCCATACCCGTTTTTCCGGAACCTGTCATTCCGACAATAACTTCGTGTGTGGAGAGGTGTTTTGTCTTGTAAAAGAACTTTTCTTTAAGCTCTCCGCTTTTGAAATCCACCGTTTTTCCTATGTAAAGGTCTTTTTTCGTGTCCATTAGTCCTCCTTTTCCTTTTATGTTATAAAATTTCCCTTAAAAGTTCAAGATGTTGAAGCAAGAGCCGCGTGATGAGGAAATTCTCCCTTACGTATTCCTTTCCGTTTTTTCCGAGCGTTTCCGCGAGCTCTTTGTCTTTCAGAATTTGCACTATACGTTTCGCAAAACCGTCGTAGTCTTTCGGGTCGAGCAAGAATCCGTTCCATCCGTCTTTTATTTGAAGCGTAATGCCGCCGACTTTCGATGCGACAACCGGCGTGCCTTTCCACAATGCCTCCGTTACGGTAAGCCCGAAACCCTCCCTTGTGGATTTCTGAATAATGACGCTCGAAACTCTCTGCAAAACGTTTACAAGGATATTGTTTTCCGTTGTCAGCAAAATGATATCGCCTTTCTCTATGAGGGCTTTTTCCTTTTTTACGACTTCGCTGTAAATTTTGTATCCTTCGGGGTCGTCCGCCGCCATGCTTCCGCAGAGAACAAGCCTTACATCCTTTTCTTCCTTTACTTTCTTAAAAACTTCTATAACCCCGAGAGGGTCTTTCCACGGGTCAAAGCGTGATATTTGCGTAATCAGAGGTTTGTCCGTGGGAATGTTGAATTTTTTGAGGTATTTTTGAATCGTTTCTTCGGAGAGTTCCATGTTTTTAGGCGTTAAGGGGTCGATTGCTGGCGGTATGACTCTTTGCTCCACCGGCAAATCTTTTCTTACGTAATTTTTCATGGATACGATAACGGCATCGTATCGAAGTATGAATGATTTCAGGTAATCCCAGATTTCAGGGTTCGGTGCCGTAAGGTCGATGTGGCATCTCCATATCCACGGCTGCCTCTTTTTGTAGAATGTGATGAGCGGAAGGGGCTGCGGGTCGTGAATCATCACTGCGTCGTGCTTAACATGCGTATAGATGGAAAAATTGCTGTTTGTGTTCACGTATAGGTTCTTTTTGAGATCCGTGAGGTGTATACTTGCGCCCTGCAGCGCATTGTGAAATTTTTTCGTTACCGTGAAAAAGTCGGGATTGCCGTGAAGAATTCGCCATTCCGCATCGATCCCAGTCCTGTTCATTAAGGGCACGAGCGAAGAAAGCATTTCCGCAACGCCCCCGCCCTGATACGTGGAGTTTATGTTAAGAATATACTTTCCGTACAGTTTGCGCGCCGTTCTGTAAATCTTTGCTATCGCTTCGTCCCCTGCAATTTTTCTGTAGGATTCTATATCGTATTGCATATTTCACCTCCGATTCATTATAAGATTATAAG
>JALSNB010000343.1 GCA_026987225.1 Caldisericaceae bacterium | reverse complement strand
GAAGTTGGCAGAAAAATCAGAAAAGAATTTCCGGATACTTCCGGAAGTTTGGGAATTGCAATTTCCGAAGCAGTGGAAGATGCGATAAAAAACAGCGATACGAAATATGCAATAGGAAGCGTCTCGAATCACGTTTTGTTGCACCAAACCGTTATAGGGCTTGAAACGGAAAGGCAGCTTGCAGAATTGGATTTGAAGCCCACCGTAATGATCGGTTGCGTCGGCGGAGGGAGCAATTTCGGAGGTTTTATGCTTCCGTTCCTTCCGAGAAAACTTGACGGTGAAAAGATCAGGTTTATTGCCGTCGAACCGAAGGCATGCCCCACTTTCACAAAAGGTGCCTATACGTATGATTACGGTGACACGGGCAAAGTAACCCCTCTATTCAAGATGTACACTTTGGGAAGTTCGTTCGTTCCTCCTGCAATTCATGCTGGCGGATTGAGGTATCACGGAGATGCGCCGATCCTCAGTTTATTGAAAAAACTAAACCTTATAGAGGCGCAATCGTATCATCAAAACGAAGTTTTTGAGGCAGGCGTTCTTTTTGCGAGAACGGAAGGCATTCTGCCTGCGCCCGAAACGAACCATGCGATAAAAGCCGTTATGGAAGAAGCAAAAAAGGCGAGCAAGGACGATGTGATCGTGTTTAACTTTTCAGGACACGGGCACTTTGATCTGTCCGCTTACGATGCGTATTTCAGAGGGAAACTCATCGATTATTCTTATCCGGAAGATGAAATTGAAAAGGCAATCAGGAACCTCCCAAAAATTTAGTTTTGTCATAGGGCGCACTTTCAAAAGGGTGCGTCCCTTATATCTGAGTTCGTTATGGCGATTATAAAACCGTTCATGCCGCTCAGGCCGTTGAGCAGATTTGCAGGTGCCGTTGTTGCTCCGCCTTACGATTCCGTTTCCTTAGAAGAAGCGGAAAGAATCGTGTGGAGCAATCCGCTCTCGTTTTTGAAAGTGTTAAGGCCCGAAATCACACTGCCATTTTACAGTAATAGCAAGGAGAAAGTTTATGCCGAAGCGCGCAAAGAACTTATACTTTTTCTGAAAAAAGGGATATTTGTCAGGGAAAGCTCGCCCCGTTTTTACCTCTATACGGAAATCCGGGAGAATATCAAGCAGAGCGGCATTGTAGGCCTGTTTTCCTGTTCCGAATACGGTAAGGTAATTAAAAGCAGCGAAAATTTGAGGGCAAGCGAACTTAACGACAGGCTGCAATGGATAAAGCACACCGAGGTGCAGTCGGGCCCGGTTTTTCTCATATACAAAAAGAAAAATTCGTTGCAAAATATCGTAAGTAAAATATTCAATGCTTTTCCGACGTATGATTTTATAACCGAAGATAACGTAAGGCACATCGTGCATTCGATAAGCGACACGAATACGATTAATGCGATACGAAAGGCGTTCCGAAATATTCGCTCTCTTTACATAGCGGACGGAAATCACAGAA
>JALSNB010000342.1 GCA_026987225.1 Caldisericaceae bacterium | reverse complement strand
CGTCATAATCGCCCTCGCTGCACGGTGTTATCGAATCGATATGTATTTCAAGAACACCTTTGTAAACGGATGTCTTACCTTTCACCAGCACGATATCCCCTTCTTTGAAAAGGGCGTATTTTTTGTCCGCATCGTCCCATATCTTTCCGGAAATCCTACCGGTTTTATCGGCAAGTTTCACGGTTGCGTAAACTCTGCCAGTTTTTGCCTTCTCCAGCGTTTTTTCGAGAACGACAAACTGCTCCTCTATGCTTTCTCCGGACGTTAGTTCCTTTACAAACGTTTTTTTCATTTTTCCCTCCGTAACAAAACCGTCGAAATTGCGGCAATTCCTTCGCCTCTTCCGACAAAGCCCATTCCTTCGTTCGTTTTGCCCTTTACGGAAACGTTTTCCGCCGGAATGCAAAGTGCGGAAGCAATATTTTTCTCCATTTTATCCGTAAGTGCGGCAATTTTTGGCTTTTCCAAAATCACGACGGAATCAATGTTAATCACGGCGTATTCCTTATCCGAAACAGCCCTGTATGCACGCTTCAAAAGTTCCGTGCTGTCCGCATCTTTAAATTCGTCAGAGTTATCCGGAAACATTTTTCCTATGTCCCCGAGATGTGCCGCACCAAGCAAGGCATCGATAATCGAGTGAATCAGCGCATCACCGTCCGAATGTCCCAATAGTCCCTTCTCGAACGGGATTTCCACACCTCCCAAAACGAGCTTCCTATTTTCACAAAACCTGTGCGAATCGTATCCTATGCCTATTTTCAGTTCCATTTTTTAATTATACCCTCGAGAACGATTAAATCAAAAGGTGTTGTGATTTTCAGGTTTTCTTCAATTCCTTCCGTAACTTTCACCCTGCCTCCCGCTTTTTCTATGAGCATCGATTCGTCCGTTATTCCGCTGAGAGTCACCTTTTTGTAGGCATTAATCAAGGCATCTTTTTTGAAAAACTGCGGGGTTTGTACGAAAACAAGTTTTTCACGATTCAACGTCTCTTTGACAAAGCCGTCTTCCACGTATTTTACGGTGGGCTTTACCTTCAAAACGGGAATAACGGCGTCCGCATCGCCCATCGACGAAACGATACGCTCGACGAATTCCTTGCGAATGAACGGGCGTGCCGCATCGTGCACCAAAACGAAAGGAAAATGTGATGCCATAACACCGTTTTTCACGCTTTCCGCACGTGTTTTTCCACCGAGAACAAAACGCACTTTCTCATTCTTTATCAACGTTTTTGCTTTGTTTATATTGCTATCGTTCAGAACAACGATGATTTCTTTTACGGAACTCATCGAAAGAAAAACGTTTAACGAGTAGAGAATCACTTCTCTACCTTTTATTTTTACAAACGCTTTGTCAACTCCGCCGAGCCGCTTGCCTCTGCCCGCAGCAACGAGAATTACGGAAATATCCACTTAAAAAAGCACTTCCTTTGCCTGCTCGATGTTCTTTACAAAAAAGAGGTTTACGCCTT
>JALSNB010000341.1 GCA_026987225.1 Caldisericaceae bacterium | reverse complement strand
AAATCTGTTTTTGCAAAGAGAAATACACTTTATCTTTTGTTATAAACTTTATGAAAAAGTAATTTATGCTATAATTCTAACTATGGAAAATGATTTAAAGGAAATTTTGTTTGACAGGAATATAATTAACGAGAGAATAAGAGAGCTGGGAAAAAATATAAGTGAAGATTACGACGGGAAATTTCCTCTTTTTGTTTGTATTTTGAGAGGTGCGTTTATGTTTCTTGCGGATCTCGTGCGGGCCGTGGATATTCCTATCTCGATAGACTTCATGGCGATTTCGAGTTATGGCGGTAAAACCGAATCCACCGGACAGGTAAAAATTCTCAAGGATCTTGATACTGCAATAAAAGGCAGGCATGTGCTTATTGTCGAGGATATAGTGGATACCGGCCTTACAATGGATGCCGTTACGCGCCTTTTGCAAACGAGAAAGCCCGCAAGTTTGAAAATTGCAACGCTTTTGGATAAAGAGGAGAGAAGAAAAATACCGGTAAAAGTGGATTATTACGGTTTCAAAATTCCCAACCTCTTTGTTGTCGGCTACGGGCTTGACTATGAAGAAAGATACAGAAACCTGCCTTATATAGGCGTGTTAAAAGAAGATATATATAGAAAGGAGTAGTGCTTTTAAAAGATGGCAAATAAAAAAGGTCCTGATAAACAATTTTGGATAAGGGAAATCATCGCCTGGGTGATTTTGATCGGAATGCTTTTTGCCGTTGCCAAGATGTTCAATTTCGGAGGCGGCCCGCAGATAAAGACGATCCCTTATTCGGAATTCGTTCAAGATATTGAAAACGGGCAGATGCAAAGCATCACGATTAAATCGACTGACGGTAAGTCAGAACTTGTTTTGGGCAATCTGAAAGACGGAACAAAGGTAAAAGCTTATACGCTTAGTGACATAAGCGATCTCGAAAAGGCTGCAAAGGATAAAAAAGTCAGTTTTTCCGTGAGCCCTTCGAGTAGTACGTTCTGGGCGATATTCTGGAACATTGTGCCGTGGATTCTCATCATCGGTATCTGGTGGTTCCTTATGCAGAAGATGATGCAGGGCGCAGGCGGAGGAGGCAGCCAGGCGTTTAATTTCGGCAGAAGCAAGGCAAAACTTTTCCTTGATAATAAGCCGAAAGTTACGTTTAAGGATGTTGCCGGTGCCGACGAAGTAAAGGAAGAATTGCAGGAAATCATAGAATTTTTAAAAAATCCGCGAAAATTTACGAGGTTCGGGGCAAAAATTCCGAAAGGCGTTCTGCTTGTTGGCCCTCCCGGTTGCGGTAAAACACTTATAGCACGGGCTGTTGCCGGTGAGGCGAACGTTCCGTTCTTTTCCGTTTCGGGTTCGGAATTCGTAGAAATGTTTGTAGGCGTCGGCGCTTCCAGAGTGCGAGATCTGTTCAATCAGGCGCGAACCTACGCTCCGTGCATTGTTTTCATAGACGAAATTGATGCGGTCGGCCGTTACAGGGGTGCCGGCAT
>JALSNB010000340.1 GCA_026987225.1 Caldisericaceae bacterium | reverse complement strand
CCATCGGGTACTCTTTGGAAAGACGGGATCTGAGATATTGAGCAATTTTTTTCTCTCCTTCACTCATCGCTTCGGCAAGGTCGATGATTTCCTGAGCATTTTCCAGAGAATAGGGTTGTTTCAGTAACTCTCCCATCTCCTCTCTGTTCATTTGGATGTAAGTCAAAAGGTTTTTTACTTTGGGATCGGTAAAGGCACTTGCAAGTTTTTTCTGTTCTGCATCAAAGGTCTTTAATGCTTTTTCCATTTCACGTTGAGCCTGAGTCGTTGCGACATCGTTCCCGGCATAGAGATAATCTTTTGCCACCATTTGGATAAAGACCCGAGACCTCATAGCCGCAAAAAGCATCTTTAATATCGGTTTATCTTCTGTTTCACTTTGACTCTTTTTCACTACTGTACTCGATGCCGTGGTTGCCGCCGGAACAAAAGAGGAGACTCCTATCCATAAAATCAAACCTATCAATGCACTTTTTATTATTCTAATCATCACTTTACTCCTTTTCGATTATTGTGCGTTCTTGTAGAGTTTCACCAATTTCTTGGCGTACGCAAGCATTTGTTTACACTTTTTATCTATAAGTGTCGGAATATAATTTCCATCCGAATCACTGCTCATTTTAAAGAAAAAATAGATTCGATCAAGCTTCTTTAAAATCGCGTTAGTCTCTGATGTATTGTGCTTGGAGGACTTTAAACTATCCAGCGTTTTCCGGAAAAGTACGAGGGATTCTTGCATCTGTTTCTTCAACTCCGATGAATCCTTTTCCCCTTTCCAACTATTGACAAGGTAGATTAAATCGATCTTTTGGCTCAGCATCCGAAGCAAACCGGCTCGATTGATCTCCGATTTCCCCTCTTTGAGTTTACTCTCCTTGATCAGGCTTTGAATCAGTCGATTTTCCTTTGCGATAAAATCATCCGCATCGCTAAGAAATCTTTCCGCCTGTTTGACATCAAAAGGTTTCTGTATTTTGGCCCTGATGGTGTTCCACTCCTTTTTTGCCTCCTTCAATGCCTTTTTCGATTCCTCACTTTTGACGAAACCTTGCAGGGTCGACATCGTTTCATCAAACTCCGAAAGCAGATGCTTATAATCTTCCTCCGGATTTCCATAATTGTTATGCGTTTCGATCATCACTCGATCTTTCATGATCTCGACGATACGCATTCGCTGTTTTCCTGCCTCGTCGATTGCTTCTTTGTAATTGCCGATCGTAACACTTCCGAGCATCAACATCGTCATCATGACCATTCCACCGACGATTCGAAGCACTTGACGCATCCCTTGAAGCCTATTGCAATGCTTCACCATCTCCCTCCTTCTTTACTTCTCTCATGAAAAGGTTACCGAGTAAAAGATTAAGACTCACTAATGAATCGATGCACCTAATCAAATATTTCCAGAGCTCTTCTTTAGGACGTCATGACATCGTTCGTTCAAACATGAAGGATTGGAAAAAATATCTCCAACTCGCACAG
>JALSNB010000339.1 GCA_026987225.1 Caldisericaceae bacterium | reverse complement strand
CCGATATATATGTAAAAGAATCCGGTGGAAACTAAGGTTTGGCAAATCCTCTTCCGAAGCAACCTCTTCTAAAGTTGCCCCGAGCTTTTCTACCGAAACGCATGCCGCTTTCGTTTATCATATCGTTTATGCGTTCTTCGAAATGCTCTTTCATCTCGTTAAATTGTGTCCGAGTAATTTTACCTTCTTTGAGAAGTTCGCTTGCATGCTCGTTAAACTCTTTTTCAACAAATGCTTTCAGCTCTTCTGCGCTTTTTCCGTGTGCCTTTGCAATTTCGGCAAGGCTCTTTCCGCTTCTACGCTCGGAAATCAGCTCGTTATCACTTATCCCTAAAAACTCTGCCATTTCGTCCATTCCTTCACGTGCCATCATTCCGTATCCGTTCATCCTGTTTCCGAACATACCCATCGCTCTGCCAAACGGTGCGGAAGCACGGTTAGGATTCGTCCCGTTATGCGCGTTCGCTATGTTAAATGCACCGAATGCAATGCCTACTGTCAAAATTCCAACAACTGCCAAAACAAGTATCGTAGTTTTCTTTTTCATTTTTTACCTCCGTAAATTTTATTTACTACTAAGCCAAGTATATGAGCAAACTTTAAAGAAAATATGAAAACAAAAAGATTTTTCTTCACGTTTGTTTCACAATTACCTTAAAAATTTTTATTATGTTGTTTTGTATCAAAATTCCACAGCAGGAAAGAAAATATCCTTAACCTTTAAAAGAGATTCAACCCGTTGAAACAAAAACAAATAGGACTATAATCTCTTTATAACAAATCGTTGAAAGGCGGAGGATTGAAATGATTGCAAACAAAACAATTGCTTTCGTATTTTTGTTTTTGTCGGTAATCGTAAACGGCATAGGAAATTTTCTTTTGAAAGGTGCCGCAACTGAAAAAGTTTCCAAAATCACAGGCCCGCTTCTAACCAAAAACTTCTGGATAAGTGTGGCACTGTTATGTATAGGATTCTTTCTTTACCTCACATCGTTAAAAAAGATTGAGCTTTCAATAGCGTATCCGCTGGCCGCATCGCTCACCACCGCTCTTGTTGCGATCTTAGCCGTTATTTTTCTTAAAGAAAAACTCTCTTTCTATCAGATTCTCGGCATAGGGCTCGTCCTCGGAGGCGTATGGCTCATTATGAAATAATTGAAATTACAATAGCGGTTTTTTCATCCTAAGGAAACGAAGGATGCGATTTTTTGTTAGGAGGATAGTAGCACTTTTAATAGCCCTATAACCGAGCTTTTTATAAATGTTAATCGCAACATTATTTTCCGCTTCCACGTCCAAAACGGCGTAATCGGCTCCCGACATTTTAGCCCTGCTTTCGGCTTCGTTCATCAGCGCCTTGCCTATGCCCAACCCGCGAAACCTTTTGTAAACCGCTACATTGCTTACGTAAAATTCACCTTCACGGAGAGCTCCGACTGAACCGTTAAAGCGCAAAAGAACGGGAAATTTCTCAAGCATAACCCATC
>JALSNB010000338.1 GCA_026987225.1 Caldisericaceae bacterium | reverse complement strand
GCGGGCAGAGTCTTGTTGCATTATTGCTCGGCGGATACGGATACATCGTTCAGATTGCTCCGCCTGTTTACGGCGCTCTTTATTGGAAGAGAGCAACCGCACAGGGAGCTATCTGGGGATTTGTGGCAGGAGCAACGGTAAACGGGATTTATGCGTTCGGGCATATTCACACTCCTTTCGGGATGAATGCCGGCATAGTGGGACTGATTGTTAATATTATCGTGTTTGTCGTTGTAAGTTTGATAACGAAACCTCAACCGGAAGAGCACGTAAAAGAATTCGTAGAGGCTTAAAATGGATATAAAACAGGAGATTTTATCTCTTAAGGACGAGTTGATCGGATTGAGAAGGGATTTTCACATGTATCCCGAAACTCGGTTTGATTTGCCGAGGACTTCCAAAAAGGTTGCCGATTATTTGAGAAATCTGGGATTGGAAGTTAAGGAAGGCGTGGGAAAATCGGGAGTTGTCGGCTTGCTCAGAGGAAATGAAAACGGAAAAACCGTGATGCTGAGAGCGGACATGGATGCGCTTCCGATTGACGAAGCAAACGATGTCCCCTATAAATCCAGAGTAAAAGGAAAAATGCATGCGTGTGGCCATGACGGGCATACGGCAATGTTGCTCGTTGCGGCTAAAGTTTTATCCGAACATAAGGATCAAATCAAAGGCAACGTCAAATTTGTGTTTCAGCCTTCCGAAGAGTATCCTCCCGGTGGTGCAAAACCGATGATTGAGGACGGTGTTATGGAAAATCCTCATGTTGACGGTGCATTCGGTATTCATCTGTGGACGCCCCTTAAAACGGGAACCATAGGAACACGGCCCGGTGCATTAATGGCGGCTGCTGATAAATTCGATTTGAAATTTACCGGAAAGGGAGGGCACGGTGCGTATCCTCATTTGTCGGTGGATCCCATTGTGGCTGCATCCCAATTTGTGACATCCGTTCAATCGATAGTGAGCAGAGAAGTAAGTCCTCTGGATTCGGCCGTGATTACGGTGGGGAAATTTTCTTCAGGCGATGTGTTCAATGTAATTCCGGAAAATGCCGTGCTTTTTGGCACCGTCAGAACCCTAAAAGAAGAAACCCGCAGCAAAGTAAGAAAAAGAATCGAAGAAATCGCAAGAGGTATCGGTGCGGCATTCCGTGTTAAATGTGAATTTAACTATGAAAACGGATATCCCGTGCTTATAAATGACGAAAGTATGGTTGAACTGGTGAGAAAAGCGGGAAAAGAAACTGTCGGAGCAGGCAACGTGCTTGAAGTGGAGCCCTCGATGGGAGGAGAAGATATGGCGTATTATCTGCAGAAGGCAAAGGGAGCGTTTTATTTTGTCGGTGCTTCCAACGAGAAAAAGGGTATAACGGCTCCGCATCACTCGCCGTATTTCGATATCGATGAAGATGCACTGCCTATAGGAGTGGAGATGCACGTAAGGACGGTTCTCTTGTTTTTGTCATAGAGCAGATACATAAAGCAAAAA
>JALSNB010000337.1 GCA_026987225.1 Caldisericaceae bacterium | reverse complement strand
AAGGACAGGCACGCGAATTAAAGGCCCAGTGTGATATCCTTGAGGCAAAAACCAAATTGGGAGAATACACAGCGGGGGATATAGAACACTGGAAACGAGCCGGCCTGATAAACATGGAAGACGGGGTGGGGTTACAGTTATACCCGGACGGACGGAAAACACTTCGACAGGCTTGTGAAGAGTATCGAGAATCCTGGGACGACATAAGCCAAAAAGAAAAAGAGGCCAGGTCATCACGGATATTGCATATTATTGAATGTTTGGGTGAAGACACCCAGATAAATATTTTCCGGCATTCCGACGGGGAACACTTGAAAAACTTCCTGCGGGATAAAGAATACAAAGCAGTCACTATCAACAAGCACCTTCAGGATTTGAAACGAATCTTTTCCCTGCAGGTAGCAGAAAGAGTGCTTGATTTTCATCCTTTCAGCGAAGTCAAAGGGGTGAAAATACCACGGAAAGAAAAAATTGAGCATGTTATTCCCTCCGAAGATACCATTCAGCGGATCATCAAAAAGGCCGAGGAAAACGACAAACAAAAACGAGCCCTCCTTGGTGGACACATGACTCTTTTCCTGCTGTTATTTTTTGGATGCGGCGTGAGGCGTTCCGAGGCGATGGCAGCACGAATTGAAAATATAGACTGGAAGAGCCGGGGACTGCTCCTGGTGGAAACTAAAACCGGTAAACCGCGGATAGTGGGTCTTGGACACAAGCTGTATTCACTTCTTTTGCCCAGAAAAGGGGAAGAAGGTTTTATTTTGCCGCGTTTTCGCCCTGAATCGGTCACCAGGGCAATAACAAAGCATTTTAAGAATTGCGGGGTAAAAATGCGCCTGCACGATGCCCGTCATACGTATACAACCCTGCTCCAGGAAAAGAATGTCAGTCCCATTGATGCCATGGGCAGGACAGGCCATTCCGACATGCGGATGCTCAGCCATTACAGTCATCCCAAACTGGATATAATCCATGAGGATCGGTTTGCGTTTATGCGGGAAGATGCACAAGATGATTAGAAAACAGAACAATGAAGGGTAGAGATATCTCTAAAAGTGTAATGTTCAGAACTAACAAAAGGTGTTGAAAAGATAGATGTAACCGATTGTTTTTAGGCGAAAAGTTGCAAGAAAGCTTTTTTTGATAGAAACACGCTAAATCAATAGGTTAAACATGATTGTTTCAACACCCTTTAACAGTAGCCGGCAGCGAGAGATTAGTTATAGATGACAATGGGCATTGATTCTTATTTTCACGAGGTCCCAGCCGCATTCCCTGTTACCATTTTTTTACCATTCGTCGTCGTAAAATCCCCATAAAACCCCCATAATTTTGCCCAAACGACAAAAAATATAGGCATAAAAAAAGCCAATTATTTCAAGTGTAACCTTCTGAAATAATTGGCTTTAAACATGGCGTCCCCAACCGGATTTGAACCGGTGTTGCCGGCGTGAAAGGCCGGTGTCCTGGACCTGACTAGACGATG
>JALSNB010000336.1 GCA_026987225.1 Caldisericaceae bacterium | reverse complement strand
TAATTATAGCAATAAAAAAATTATTGCAAAACAAAAGGCTATTTGAACGCTGCAAACTCCTTTCCGTATCTGTTCAATCCGTCGGGTGCGACAGTTACGACACGCTCGAAAGAATATTTCTCGGCAACTAACCGTGCAGCGTATATGTTGGCTCCGGTTGACGGGCCGCCGCAAACTCCGTCCTCCCTCGCCAATCTCCGCGCTTCTTTCCATGCCATTTCCTGTGGCACAGTAATTACGCCCGAAATCAAATCGTAATTAAAAATTGCCGGGACAAAGCCGGCTCCTATTCCCTCGATCGTATGCTTGCCCGGTTTACCACCGGACAACACGTTCGATTCCGCAGGCTCAACGGCAAAAGTTTTTATTTTGTTATTAAATTCCGTTAGTGCGGCGGAAACTCCCGTTATCGTGCCGCCGCTACCTACTCCGGATACGAATGCATCGATATCGAGGCTCATCTGTTTGAGTATCTCCGGGCCTGTACCCAATTTATGGGCAAGCACATTGGCAGGGTTGGAAAATTGATCCGGCATGAATGCATTTTCATTTTCAGCAATCTGCCTTGCCTTCAAAACGGCACCGCTCATTCCGGCACTACCCTCCGTTAAAACAACTTCTGCGCCAAGTGTTTTCAAAAGTGCGATTTTCTCTTCGCTTATAAAGTCCGGCATCACAAGAATCGTGCGAATGTTAAAAAACCGGCCCGTGTATACAAGCCCTATTCCCGTATTGCCTGACGTCGCTTCGACAAGTGTCCCTCCCTGCTTTAAATTTCCTTTATTTAAGGCGTCTTTTATCATAAAAAACGCCGCTCTGTCTTTAATACTCCCCGTAGGGTTCATATATTCCAATTTCACAAAAATACGGCGATCGGTTCTTAGCCTTACAAGCGTGGTATTTCCGATATTAAGCTGCATCTTCACACTCCTTTTTAACGATTCTTGCCGGATTTCCGACGGCTGTGCACCAATCCGGCACATCCTCAAGCACCACACTGTGCGCTCCTATCCTAACATGATCTCCTATTTTAATATCACCGAGAACGGAAGCATGATTTCCTATAAACACGTCTCTTCCTATGGTGGGGTGCCTTTTGCCCGTTTCGATTCTCCTTGCACCGAGCGTAACGCCGTGATAAATAACGCTTCCCGCACCGACAAAAGCAGTGGAACCCATCACAACGCCGAATCCGTGATCAATCAACACTCCCTCTTCTATCGTTGCAGCAGGGTGTATGTCCATACCGTAACGCCTTTTTGAGATGTAATAAAGAAGCATTGCAAGAAATTTGTGATGTCTTAAGAACAGCTCATGATAAATTCTGTAAAGAAAAAGTCCTTTGAATGACGTGGAGAATAGTAAAATCTCCCATGCGGAACTTACAGACGGGTCTTTCTCCAAAAAAACTTTAAGGTCCGCTCTCAATGCGGAAAAGATCTTTTTTACAACAGCCATAAACTTCACCTTCTATCTTTTCTCGCATAAAAAACACCTCCTTCTCATAAAATTTATTT
>JALSNB010000335.1 GCA_026987225.1 Caldisericaceae bacterium | reverse complement strand
GTTAAGAAGACTGTTGTTACCGTTCAGATCGGATCCGACGTAATGACAGTGAACGGCGAAGTCCATCAGCTTGACGTTGCACCTGTGATCCATGACGGACACACCTACTTACCGCTTCGTGCAATTGCAGAAGCACTCGGTGCAAAAGTTGATTGGATACCTGCAACCAAAGGTATTACAATTACTCTTGGTAAACATACCGTTGGTCTGCAGATCGGAAACAGCTCTGCAGTGGTAGACGGCAATGTTATTGAAATCTTCCCGCCATACCTACAGCCATACGGTGACGGAACATATGCTGCAACAATGGTTCCTCTTCGTGTAATCGCCGAAGGTCTTGGTGCAACCGTAACTTGGGATCCTGCAACCAGAACCGTAACAATTACTCTTGTTCAGTCAGGTAGCTAATCCCGTTTAGTTCGGATTAAATTAGCCCCGCCAAATGGCGGGGCTTTTTGTATTTAAAAGAAATAATTTTCTTACGAATATGTTTCAGCTTTTGCCTAAACTTGATTTTTAAATTTATACTGCTATAATTTATCAAAATGCATATGGAGGTAAAAATGAAGCTTAGACAAAGAATTGTAATTTTCTTTATAGTTTTTGTATTTTCAGTTGTTGCTATCAATGTAGGCTTTTCATTTCCTGCCTTTGATACTGTTTCTTACGCTCTTTCCAACGTCCATATAAAACTTAGCGATTACAGGCCTAATATTGGGAATGTTACTTATACCATAACTTTTAATACCGCAAACAATAAAAAACTTCAGGCCGGAGATTCCATTACGATACATTTTATTAAAAAATCCGGCGACAATTGGGTTGATAATAGCCAGACCGTTAATGATATCACTAATACCCCGGGTGTTATAAAAGTGAATTCATATCCGTGCGGACATGTATTTGCCGCTAATCTGAACACCGGATATTTGCAATTTGCCGTTCCGGATGAAATTACGGTGCCTCAAAGCAGAATAACCGTGGTAATAGAGCCTCAATCCGGTTTTACAAATCCTTCTCCCGGTACCTATGCTGTTTATGTCAACACAAGCGAGGAAACCACTCCTATAATATCAAACGAATATAAGATCGGTGTTCCGGAGCTTTCTGACGTTAATGTCTCAGTCTCTCCGACTCTGATAAATGCAGTTGCCGATTACGAGATTTCTTTTAAAACGAGTAACTTCGGAAGTCTTGACGCAGGTTCCGACAGAATAAGAATAAAATTTCCCGATTCCGCCACTCTGCCGTCTTCTATTCCTAAAAATACGATTTCCGTTAAGGCTAACGGTGTTACGAAACTTGTTGATTCCGAAATCGTACCCACCTCTAACAATGAAGTTATACTTACGATACCTCAAGGATTGAGTATAGGCAATCAGGATCTTGTTCACGTTTCTTTGCCTAAAAGCTGCGGAATAAAAAATCCTTCTGACAGCGGAGACTATACGCTTATCGTCGATACGGAAGAAGTTGACGGTACATACATCGATTCCCCGACGGAGTCCAACAAATTTACCATTACGGCATCGTCCGTTTCCAACGTAACTGTATCGGTTGTTCCTAATGAAGTTAATGCTTCTCCGAAAATAACCGTTCGATTCAGAACAAGCGATGTCGGCGGATTAAAATCCGATTCGGGCAAGATTTACATAAAATTTCCGGAAGACGAGTCCTCCTTTTACGTACCTCAAACTCTTTCCAAAAACTATGTTCTTGTAAATAATGTCAAACCGTTCAATTTGACAGTGGACGGATATCTTGTTACGATAACCGTTTCGCAGGATATCTCTTCCTCTTCGGATGTCAGTGTGGTGTTTCTGCAAAACTCCGGAATCAAAAACCCTTCGGTTTCAGGAAAATACAAAATCGAGGTATGGACGAGCGGAGATCCGAGTTCGGTGGAATCAGGCGATATAGATATCGTTGCGTCGAAGATAACACGTCCTTCGGTTATAGTTAGTCCCTCCATTACCGGAATGAATGCTTCGTATGTTATTACTTTTGCCACCGGTTCGTCAGGTGCCCTGGGAATTAACGACAGGATTTACGTTACTTTCCCTTCCGGTACGTATGTTCCCGTCAGCATACCGCCTTCTTATGTTACCATAAACGGTGCCGTATGTTCTTCCGTATCGGTGTCATCTCGTGTTGTGAGCATATCCGTTTCGTCGATTATTAATTCCGGGAGCACGGTGGCAATTATTTTCTCTAAGAATGCCGGCATTAAAAATCCGTCGATACCTGGCCAATACACACTTAAGGTTCATACGGACAAAGAACCGAATGATGTAGTTTCCAAACCTTATTTGATTAGTAAAGGTGTTACTACGGGTTTAACCGTTAATCCTTCTGTTCCGGACGGTGAAAACGGATACTACAAAACCGTTCCGACCGTGGAAATTACGGTGAGCAATCCTTCTCATCTGTCCTATACCGTCTATTACAAATGGGACGACGGGAATTTCGAAAAGTATGCCGGAGGAAAAATTACGGTACCAGAAGGCATTCATACTCTTTACTACTATTCCGTTGATCAGTTTCAGCATAAGGAGCAGATTCATAGCAAAGAATTCAAAGTCGATTCAAAGCCCCCCGTGCTTTCCATAACTTCTCCTAAATCCGGCGTGGTGGTTAACTCTCCCAAACTTACCATTTACGGAACAACCGAACCGAAAGTAAGTTTAACAGTGCGCGTGGAAGGTAATATTCAAACCGTTCCGGTGGATTCCGCAGGGAAATTCGGTTTTGACTATACATTTAATTCCAACGGTACATATACGTTTGTCTTTTCTGCAAAAGACGAAGCGGGAAACATAACTACCGCGGAAGTTTCCGTAAAATTTGTTTCGCAAAAGAGGATAATGCTTAAAGTAGGTGCTTTAAAAGCGTATGTTAACGATGAAAAAGTAATTCTTGATGCCGCACCGTTCATATTTAAAAACAGAGTCATGGTACCGATCAGGTTTATTTCTCAGAGTCTCGGTGCTTCGGTCAGATGGGATCCGATATTCAAAATAGTTACCATTACTATGCCTGACGGACGTGAGGTAAGATTACAGGTTGGTAATTCAACGGCAGCCGTTGGCAGAATAACTGCAAACGGAATAGTGGAACAGGCCGTGAAGCTTGACGCTCCGCCCGTAATAAAAAATAACAGGACATTTGTTCCCATAAGATTTATTGCGGAGGCATTCGGTGCCGAAGTGGATTGGGATCCGGAATTTATGATCGTAAGAATTACATATCCTAAACCAAAGCCATAATAGGAGGTTTTATGAAAAAACTTAATAAAATTCTGTCGTTTTTACTTATAGCGTTATTTGCATTTTCATTTGTGAAAATAAATGTGTCCGATGCGGTTACTGCGATTTCCGTAAAGGTTAATCCCAATATTGTTACGCTTGCGGCTCAGTACGATATATCCTTTGTTACCGGAAAAGAGCTCAGAGGCTCTTACGACGATTGGGTAAGAATAGATTTTCCCAACGATTTCTTTTTGCCGTGTAATTGCGGCGGAACCGGTTGGTCGAGGGGAGATTTTCTTATTAACGGTGTTTCTCCTTCGGATACCCCGGAAGGAAGTAATACGTCCAATCAGAAGTACGTAAAAATTTACCTTCCGTCCGGAATGACCATAGGAGCCGGAAAAACAGTAAGAATACGTATTAAATCCACGGCTAAGGTGCGTAATCCCAATACCCCCGGCCAGTATAAACTCGGAATTTATACTTCTCAGGAGGCTACGGAGTCATATTCCAAACCGTTCCCTATTGTTTTCAGCCATGTCAAAAACGTAATGGCTTCGTTGACATCCGATGTAATTGATACTACTACCGGTGTAGCCGTATCTTTTAAAACCGGAGAATTGGGAGATCTCGGAGGGACTACCGGTAGCAATACGATACCGGATTCTATATCCGTTGTTTTTCCGGACGGTTTTTACGTACCGGATTTTATAGGTTCCAACTATGTGAATATAAGAGTTAACGGTGTAAATAGCGCTCCTGCAAAAACCACAGTTAGCGGTAATACGGTTACATGCACGGTGAAAAACGATATAAAGGCCAATACCTCTGTTACCGTGGAAATTTCGGAAAGTGCCGGGATCAAAACGCCCGATAAACCCGGTATGTACAAATTGCAAGTTCATACGTCCAAAGAAAAAACCAACGAACCTTCCAATGCAATAGAAATCAAAGACAAACCGTATGTAAGAACAAAGTTAATTTTAACGCCTGCTTTCCCGGACGGAAAGAATGATTTTTATATAACTCAACCCATAGCGATTCTTATAGGTGAAACCAATACGGGCGATCCTGTTTCCACTTTTTATAGAATAGACAACGGAAATTATCAATCGTCGGTATCCGGTGCACAAATCGTAATACCGTACGGTATACACAAGCTTTATTACTATAGTGAAGCGGGTAATATAACGGAAAAGGAAAAGATCAAAACTATTAAATTCGACAATGTTTCTCCGATTCTTACGATTAATGCCCCGGAAAATAACTCTTATGCAAAATCTTCGAAATGCACGGTTAAAGGCTCCGTTAAAGAAGATTATCTTGACTATGTGAGTGTGAACGGTAATAAAGTTCAGGTTGATAACAGCGGTAATTTCTCACTCGATGTAAATCTTGTTCCCGGGAAAAACACGATAAAAATAGTTGCGGAAGATCTTGCAGGTAACAAGGACGAGAAAGACATAAACATCACTTACGATACAACGGTTCCTGAAGTAACCATAACGTCACCGAAAAATTGGCAGGAGTTTAACGATCCTAACATAACGGTTACAGGAACTGTCAAACCGGTTGATAATGTCAGTTTGACTATAAACGGTGAAAATGTCGATGTAAGAGCTGACGGTACGTTTGTCTACAATCTTACTGTTGATAAGCCCGGATTATTTTCAATCAAAGCCGTGGTTATGTACACATTATCCGGCAAAACATCCGAGAGCGATGTGGTAATTGTTTATAAGCCGATTAAAAAAATTACGATTCTATTAAAAATCGACAGTAAAACGATTTTTATAGACGGAAAACAAAGTGAAATGGATGTTGCACCGTTTATAGAGCCTTCTACGGGGAGAACATTGGTTCCGATCAGATTTATAAGCGAGGCATTCGGTGCGGAAGTAAAATGGGAACCACAATTCAAAGTAGTTGATATAAGATCCGGTAAAACGGTAATAAAACTTCAGATAGGTAATAAAATTGCGCTTGTTAACGGGGAGCAGGTAGAGCTTGACCAACCTCCGCTCATAAAAGATAACAGGACTATGGTTCCTCTGAGATTTATAAGCGAGGCGTTCGGTGCGGAAGTAAAATGGTTCCCCGAAACGAGAGAAATTAAGATAATCTATGAGAAAAAAGAATAGAATAAGTAGAACCGTTTTACTCGTAGTGCTCGTTTTATTTGCAACTTTATTTGATTTTCGTCCTTTAAATACGGTTGTTGCGAGGACTTACGGTATTCGTATCGAATGTCCGAACAAAGTTGTTGCGGGAAACGTTTATAACTTTACCGTGTCCGTAACCGATTCCGAAGGTAATGTGATAGACAACTCGAAGGCGGCTCTCGGTTTTGCATACGGTGAAGTGGAAGGTTTACGCAGTTTTTACAAAATGTCGGAAGCAGACCACGGTGTGCATACGTTCAGAGTAAAATTTTTAAGAAGCGGATTATCCGTAGTGAAAGTTTTCGACTTGAGAAACCCGGGTGTTTTTAAGGAATGCAAGATAAACGTGCTTCCTGGCGTACCGTATTCTTTAATTCTGAATCCGAGAAATGTAACGGTTTATCCCGGAGAAGAGTATGCATTCGATGTAAAACTGTTTGATAAAAACGGCAATGCGATAAACGATTTAAGCGATGTAAAAATGTATGTCAACAGAATATCTGACTCTGCTTCCGGAATTTACAAAGGTAACGGCGTGTTCAAATTTTTCGGAAAGGGGCAATGTCAGGTGGTTGCCGTTTGTGATAATGCGGAAGTAAGTTCTAATGTTTATATAACAAATAGCAAAGAAGATTTTTTGAAAGTCAGGCTTTCTTTGACAAATCACGGATTTCGCCATATTTCTTCTTATACGGTAGACATTAGAAACGGGAAAAAATTTATTCCTTCCGGGTCGGCCGTATCGTTATATTTTCCGGTTAACGTAGTGTTCCCGTGTCCGTGCCACAAAAAAATTCTCAATACGGACATAACTGTTGACGGTGTGAATTTGAATGTCAATCCTACTCTTAAGTGTAACGGGTACTGGCATATTCTTACCGTAAAAATGCCCGTATCCGTAAAAAGTTTCGGACGATTTTGCATTACTCTGAAAGAAAGTGCCACGATAATGAATCCTATGAGAGAAAAAAGTTTTTCCGTAGGAGTAAAAGCCGATCCGTACGATTATATTTATTATTCCAATTACGTATCAGTAGGAAATCTCATAGACACTCCGTCCGTTTATGCGTTTCCGGCAATTACTCACGGAAATCCGGATTTTGTTTTCGTATTTCATACGAAAAGCGGTTTTTATATGAAAAAAGGAGATCCGATAGGGCTTGTTTTGCCGTATGGTTCGGAACTTCCGGATTTGCCCCCTGCGAATAATTTTTCCGTGAACGGATACGATTTATGGTATAAAACCGTAATAACCAAATGGAATAAGCGCACGTATGTTCTGCCATTACCTTTCGACATCGGTCCGAACGAAACGGTTGTGATAAAGATTTCAAAAACTGCGGGAATTTTGTTGCCTCCTTACGAAGGTAGCTATCAATGCGGCATCATATATAATTTCAATATACCCACGGTAAAATCGCATCCCTTGTATATACGCTACAAGCCTCTCTTAAATGTGAACGCCAAACTTCCCCCGCATATTTCTCGTATTCCGAATCTGTATAATTTCAATCCGACGATAACATTAACGTATGATTCTACGTACGGGTATATAAGTACGAATATTTACTATTCCGTGGATCATTCGAAATTTAAACTTTATAGCGGTAAATTTGAGATCAAAGGAGATGGGCGACATGACGTAAGGTATTTTGCTGAAAACACGCTCGGAATAAAGAGCGAGACAAAATCGTTTTCATTAAGTGTCGATACCAAACCACCGGAAATCAAATTTTTCGAAGTGGTGCGTGCGGGTAAAAAATTTCGTATCGTGTTTGAATCAGACGAATTGCTTTCTTCTGTCTACATAAACGGTAATTATACGGTGTGCGGGTTGAATAGGAAATTCTATATTTTCTCCGAATCAGGCTCCGGCAAATTTGAAATTGTTGCAACCGATCTTGCAGGAAACGAAAATCGTGAAAAAATCATCGTTAGCGGGCATTAAGAATTATTTTTTGTGCGAAAGAATTTGATGTATAATTTATAACAAAATTGGGAAAGGAGGAAACAATATGTTTAGAAAAAGTTTGAAGTTTGCGGTGATACTTTTGGTAGTTTTATCCATGACTGCCATGATAATCACCGTAAACGCAGGAGTTTCTCTTGGCAAAACAACGGTTATGAGTAAGATTTCTTCGGAATTTATGCGGAAACAACTTACTTCCGAAGCGCCACAAGAGATTATTGTTAAGTTGAAAGGTAAGCCGGTTATTCCTTTTGTTATGAGCACGGGGGAGAATCCGAGATCTGCCATATTAAAATACGATCCGGAGGTTCGCTCTTACGTAAAGAAGCTCACGTACAACGAATTGAATATTGTTAAAGAGATTAAAAAAATGTGTCCCGATGCCAAACTCGGATACCGTTATCATTATACGTATAACGGGTTTTCCTTAACCGTTAAAGGTACTGAGATTCAAAAAATCGCGCAAATCAAAGGTGTTGAAAAAATTTATCCGACACATACCTATACTATCAGGGGAAATTTGAGCGATAAAATTATCGGTGCACCCGAAGTTTGGAAGATGAAAGACGCAAAAGGCAACCCCATTGACGGAAAGGGTATGCTTATAGGTATTATCGATACCGGTATTGACTACACACACCCTGATTTGGGCGGCGGATTCGGCCCTAAGTATAAGGTTGTCGGTGGGTATGATTTCGGTGATAACGACCCTGATCCTATGGATCAGGAAGGACACGGCACACATGTTGCCGGTATTGCCGCAGCAAACGGCAAGGTAAAGGGTGTTGCTCCGGAAGCGAAACTTATGGCGTATAAAATTGTTTCCGGTGGTAATTCGAGTGCATCCGATTCCGCTATCATTGCGGCGATTGACAGGGCGGTTAAAGACGGATGCAATGCCGTTAACCTTTCTTTCGGCAGCGGACAATTAGGAACTGCCGATCCTAACGATCCCGAAAACAAAGCATTTGACAATGCGGCAGATGCCGGCGTGCTTGCAGCGGTTGCCGCCGGAAACCAAGGTGCAAGGTGCGATTCTACACCTTATCCGTTGGGCGCTCCTTCAGGTGCCCCGAAGGTAATTGCCGTTGCTGCCTCCGATGACGGCCTTCATCCTGCCATAAATATAGTAAGTCCTCAGGATGTACCTCAAAATGAAACTTTAATTCTCGGAAACTATGCGGATCTGTCTCCAGATTTCCCTGAAGATAAAGAATTTGAGGTTGTAAATTGCGGGTACGGTAGAAAATCCGATTTTGCAAACGTTGACGTAAAAGGAAAGATCGCTCTTGTAAGCAGAGGGCCGATCGGTGCCAATGCACTGTATTTTAGGGATAAGGATTTAAACGCAGAAGCTGCGGGTGCGGCAGGTATAATAATCTATAATAATCTTCCGGGAATTGTTTCTCCTACTTTCCAGGTAACTCCGGAAGACGCGAACAGGAAATACATACCTGCCATATTTGTTACTCAGGATAAGGGTGCCTTGCTGAGAGGGCTTATTCCTCAGGGACTTAAAATAAAATTCTCCAAAGTCTTCGGACTTGGTACTATTGCGCCTTTCTCATCCATGGGACCTACCTCTGATTTCTTCTTTAAACCGGAGGTATCCGCACCGGGCGTTGCCGTAAATTCCACGATCCCCGGGGACAAATATGCAAGATGGGACGGAACGTCCATGGCAACACCTCATGTAACGGGTTCCATTGCACTCATAAAACAGGCACATCCTAATTGGACTTCCGCTCAGGTTAAATCGGCGCTTATGAACACCGCGACGATTCTTAAAAATTATCAGAACGACGAAGTAATCACATGGACTCTTCAGGGAAGCGGAAGAATCGATATTCCTGCTGCCATTACCACCCCTGCAATTGTTGATCCTTATGATATTTTAATGAAGATTGATAAAGCAAAACCGATAACGTTTACAATTACCAATTTAAGTGATAAACCTTTGAATTTCAAGGTAAGCTCGGAGTTTACGCTCGGTGATGATACCGGCATTACGCTTCCTGCCAAAACTACCGTTCTTGTGCCCAAACAAGGCAAAAAAGAAGTTACGTTAAAATTCAAATTCGACAAGAGTAAAATTACGCCCGGAAAGCACGAGGGAGTGATTTATTTCGAGTCCGGAAATACAAAATTACATGTTCCGTTCATCTTGTGGATGGGCGATGTAAACATACCTAAAAAACTTTCCAATGTAAAAGCTTCTTCCGATATATTGGAACCTTTAAGCAAAGACCACAACTCGATTACATTTAATTTTACCCTTGGTTCCGGCTCCATTATTCCTCCCACCGAACCCAAAGACAGACCGACAAATTCCAACATTATAGATGAGATGCAGATAAGAATCGAAGATATGAACGGTAACGAATTGGGAATCATTTATCAGAAATCACTACTGCTTGTAGGCGATTATTCGTTTGTGTGGAACGGAAAGGATATCTACGGTAATTACTTCCTGAAGGACGGCACTTACAAATGGGTGGTTGCTGCGGTTGAATCGAATAATAATGAAAATAATCCGCAGATTGAAGATGCCGCAACCGTGGAAGGAACATTCAAAGTCGTAAACGCTCCCAAAGTTTCGGCAGGATTGACAGCCACGCAAACTTCGTTTGAACAGGCAAGCAATCTTGATGCCAAACTTATGCTCACTACCGATAAGCCTATTAGCACTTTCAAAGCTATTTTGACATTCAACCCCAATATCATAAGTGTTTCCGACATAAAGCCGGGTGATATTATAAAAGGCCTTGGAAACGATGCGGACTTTAATTATAAAGTTGACAATATGGCAGGCGAAGTTGAGATAGAGTTCTCCACTAAGAATAATAAATACGTAGATAAAAGCGGTGAAATCGCGGAGCTTGTGTTGTCCGGCAGAATGTACGGCAAAACAAATATAGGGTTTAAAGGCAGCGTAGTTAAGGATAGCAAAGGCAACGATACGCCGTGTATATTCACTCCGATCGGTATTACCGTGGAAAAGGCCAAAAACCCGTGGGATTTGAACAGGGATAAAAAAGTTGATGATAAAGACTTGCAAATATTCAATAAGGCATTTGGTTCACAGGTAGGAGATCCTAATTATATTCCGCTTGCCGATTTCAACGGAGATGAAGTGATTGACGGAAAAGACCTGTTGATATTTGCTCAGCATTACGGAGAAACTTATCCGTAACAAGCGGTGAGATAATGGAAAAAAAATCACTTGTAATTATTGTTTTGATTATGCTACTTGCAACGCCCCTTTCGGGTGTTGCAAGGGCGGCAAATAGTTCTATATACGGAACGTTGAACGTGGCGGAAGGTTCGATAAGTATAAGTAATTCAGGCAAAATAAGATTCAATAAAATCGAGTTTAGAGAATTTCCGTCCGTATTCGGTAAATTACCCGTAAAAGTTGTTTTCTTCGCCGTTCCGCCGGGGTGTTCCGTAAATCGGGTTAATGTCAGTTCGGTTAATGTAAAGCGGTTGGGTAACGATTTTACGGTAAATAAAGCCTTCCCGTTATTAGGCAAACATTCTAATTTGAATCCTACGAATGTTCCTTATCTGTATTGGGAGAGCGGAAAAATGAGAAAATGGAATTTTGTTAAACTCTATTATCTTCCGCTATATTCGGATTCCGAAGGACTTACATTATGTGATAATATCGATTTTGATATTTCTTACAAAAAAGTGAGCACTCCCACGAGAACGGAACTTGCAGATAGAGCTTTCGATTCGATTGCTCAAAAAATGTTTGTCAATTATTCCGAAGTTTCCTCCTTATATAACGTACCCTCCGATCCCGAACCGGAAGAACATTTTGATTACCTTATAATTACCACGTCGGATTTGACGGATGCTTTAAAGAACTTCGTTACCTTTAAAGAAAAGGAAGGGTATAAAGTAAAAATCGTTACTACCGACGAAATTGCTAAAGAGTTTAATGTTAGCGGACTCATAACTCCTAAAGCAATAAGAGGCTTCATTAAAAAACATTACGAGCAATGGGGCGTGAAATATGTGTTGCTAATCGGCGACCTGAGACATCTTCCGATGATGTATATGTATCCGAAGCCCGGTGAAAAAAGAGACGAAAACGGATTAAAGAGACCTGTGGGAAGAACACCTACGGATTTCTTTTATGCCGAGCTCGATTCTCCGGTAAACGCCGACGGAGACGCCTTACCCGGTGAATACAGTAGCGATACGAAGCAGATGAAGGACTTATATCCGGACGTATTTGTAGGAAGAATACCCTTTTCCGATTCTTCTACGGTTCGGAGTGTTCTTTCGAACGATATGGACTACGAGTTATCCGAAGAAAGTTTCAGAAAGTCCGCATTACTTGCCGGCGCCATGCTGTATTACGCCGAAGAAGGAACGTTGAGACAGGATGGAGGCCTTGCATTAAGTTTTGCCGATGATAATTACCTTAAACCGGCTCATTTTACCACTTTCAGTATGTACGAAAAAGAAGGTACGGATCCGTCTTATTTTAAAAGCGACGCTCCTCTTACCGAGTCGAATTTTAAGAAACAAATCGCTTCTGGCAAGTACGGTTTGATTCTGTGGAACGCACACGGTAGCCCTACGTCCATAGCAAGGAAATTCTGGGTTGATACTAACCATAACGACAAGGTGGATAGCGGTGAAATACGTTGGAAAACTCTGCTCAGTATTTCGGATATCGATTCGATTGCTTTTCCTCATTCCGTTACGTATAGTGCAAGTTGTGAAACAGCCTGGCCGGAAAAACATAATATGGGTTTCGAAAGCTTAATTAAAGGCGGGGCTGCCTTCATAGGGGCGTCTCGTATAAGTTACGGCGGAGGAACAATAGACCCGGTACTTGAAGGATTTATCAGGCATTATGCACTTGATAATTTTGCTCTCGGTGATTCGCTTGATCTGTCGTTGTTTGAAATGCCTCACTCTTCAATGGCTGATTTTGTAAATTTATACGATTTTAACCTTTACGGAGATCCTTCTTTGCGCGTTAATCCCGTGGAATTTGCCAAATTTTCATTGTCTCTTCCGGAAAATAGGGTTACCGTTGAGACCGGTAAGAAATCTTCCTTCGATTTGCAGTTGACAATCAATTCCGAGAATACCGTTAAACTTGGTTTCGAAACGGATCTTGACGGTGTTGAGGTAACTTTTGACAAAAATTCTCTCAGTAAAACCGGCATTGTGAAATGCAACGTAAAAACTTCACCGGATATGGATCCGGGTGATTATACTGTTCAGATTTTCGGAGTGGATAAGAACGGAATAAAGGTAGCCGTTCCTTTGCATATTAACGTAAAACTGCATAAATACGAGCCTTATGATCTTAACAAAGACGGAGTTATAGACGGAGAAGATCTCATAATTTTTGCCGAATCGTACGGCTCCAAACAAGGAGATAGCAATTTTAACCCGAACTGTGATTTTAATTCGGATAAAGTGATTGACAACAAAGACTTATTAATACTTTCTTCGCATTTTGGCGAAAAAGACTAACTGAAAGGAGGAAAGAAGCATGAAATGCAATTGTAAAAAAGTTTTAAGTGTTTTTCTTGCCCTTATGTTTGTTTTCGGATTCGGTTTTGTAAACACAGGGCATTCCTTTGGTGTGGCAAAAGCGGAAAACACCCGCCATCTTTATCAGGTGGGCACGATAGGTGTTATGCCTGACGATTACATAGGTTCGATTACTCTTAACACGGCAAACACCGTTGAAGATGACTATGTGAGTGATTGGGCTTTTCCCATGCAAGGTATGACCGTAGATGCCAACGGTGATCTTATAGTAACCGATCCCGAATACGGAAGGATCCATGTACTTGATAAGACTCTGCAAAATAAACTTACATTCGGTGAATTGGGTAAAGGTCCCGGAAAACTGCAGTATCCTGCGGATGTTGCCGTGGATAAGGACGGCAATTTCTATGTTGCGGATTTCTTCAATAATTACTGGGCAAAATTTGACAAAACCGGGAAATGGATAATGAACGTAGGCAAAGAAGGTTCCGGAGACGGAGAATTTAACGGTCCTGCCGGTATCGCCATCGGCCCGGACGGAAACGTTTATGTGTCCGATCAGCTTAACAGCAGGATAGAAGTTTTTACAAAAGACGGTAAGTTCGTAAAAGAACTCTCCACTACTTTGATTTCTTACCCGGGCGCTATTACTTTTTCTCCGGACGGAAATTTGTTAGTGGTAAGCATAAAGATGGAGAAGGTTGTTGTGTTATCTACGGATGGCAGTGTGGTGTCTTCTTTCGGAGGCAAAGGAACCACTAACGGAAGATTCATAGATCCTTTTGATATTGCCGTCGATAAGGACGGGAATATCTATGTTGCGGACAGAGGAATCGGAAAAGCCAAACCGTCCGTGCAGAAATTTGATAAAACGGGTAAATTCCTTACGAGAATCGGACATAAAGCCACTAATTTACCGCAGCCAAACGGATCTTTTCTTACACCTTCAGGTATTGCCGTTGATAAAGACGGGAATGTTTATGTCTTTGATGCAGGCTATTTCTATAATAGCGGAGGCGGTCCGAGAGGCGGGCCTAACCCGTTCGGTTATCCGGTAGGTGCAAGGCTTACCGTGTATGACTCTCAAGGCAATTATGTTGCCAAGAAAGATTTTGACGTGATGGCACCGGGAAGATTGGTAGGTTCCTGGAGTGCTACTGTCGATTCTCAGGGTAAAGTTTGGGCAACGAGTTGGAACAATTTCTCCGATACCGGCGAGGTAGATATATTTACCAAGGACGGAAAATTCGTTAAAGCCATAAAGGGAATAAATTCGAAGGAAAAATTTACTGCCATAGGCGGTATTATTGCAGACGGAAAGGGACATGTGTTTGTAGGGCTTGCAAACTACATAGCGGAATTCGACGAAAACGGTAATTTCATAACGAAAATAGGAAATCACAAAGTCTCAAGTGTGGATCAGATGGCGTTCGATCCGGACGGCAATTTGTGGTGCGCAAGTTACGGCACACAAACTATTGTCGGATTTAAACCGGACGGTACGTTCATAAAGCAGTTCGGGCTTGCAAAGGCTGCAGTAGGACTTGCAATCGATAAAGACGGCAATTTCTATTGTCTTGCAAGCGACGAAGGAAAAGTTTATGTTTACACAAAGGACGGAAAGAGGAGTAAGTCATTCGGAGGTACCGGAAGAGAAGAAGGTAAATTCTGGTATCCGCAAGGTTTGGCAATCGGTCCTAACGGTGAAATTTTAGTTGCCGATACGGAGAACGGAAGAATTCAGGCATTCAGTAAAGACGGAAAGTTCTTGTGGAGCACCGACAGAAGCTATTACGAACCGATGATGATGAATTGGGGACCTGACGGCAATCTTTATCTTGCCGACGGTTTCCACAGTGTGGTAAGGATACTTAGTACAAAACCTCCCAAGGTTTCCAACTATAATTTTATTGTTAAACCTTCTTTGTCCGTTCTTGAAGTAAAAGCCGGAAAGAGCGGTAGTTTTAACTTTATAATCAAAAACACCGGTAAAACCGATGATACGTATGTTTTGAAACTTGATTCTTCCGATTTACCCAAAGGATGGAAGGTTTCTTCCATTCCGGATTCTGTTTCCGTAAAAGCCGGCGATCAAACCTTAATTCCCGTTACCGTAACCACCACTCCTGATTCTCAGCCAAAAGAAAAAGGCACTCTTACTCTTAACGTTCAGTCCAAAGGCGATCCCACTCTTACAAAATCATCAAGCGTTGTGGTGCAAATTCCGGAAAGGCCACCGGTAAACGTGACGATTTCCGGAGATACGATTCCTTATAACGAGCAAGGAACTGTTACGGTTGACATTGAAAAAACGGAAGGGCTTTACGGTGTTGCGATAACTTTGAATTATGATCCCGATATGTTAAGAGTCGATAAGGTGGAACCAAGCGGTGTGCTTGGCAATGATGCCTTGTTCCTCGAGAATCATTCGAAGCCCGGTGTTATAGTCATAGGATATACTTTAAAAGGTAAGGAAAACGGCAAAACCGTTGTAGGTCCTCTTGTAAAGATTACGTTTACCGGACTTAAAATCGGAAAAACCACTCTTAAATTCTCCAATGTTACTTTGAATGATGCAAAAGGGCATGTTATCAAATCTCAGACTACCGACAAAGATATCACTGTTTATGATACGACTCCTCCTAAAATTAAGGTTGACTTTACCGACGGCACCGAAGTAACCGATCCTAACTTCTATTTCTCCGGATCTACCGATCCCGGTTGTCAGGTAACAATTAACGGGAATAGCGTGGAGGTTAACTCTGACGGTGGATTTGTCGGTTCTGTTTACCTAAATGACGGTGAAAACACCATTACCATCGTTTCAGTGAATAAATACGGTGTTAAAAATACTCTTGTTCTGCACGTAATCCTGAAAACAAAGACGGTAATTACTCTTCAACCAAACAACCCCTACATGACGGTTAACGGTGTAAAGAAAGAGATAGACCCCGGAAGGGGAACAAAGCCCGTAATAATACCCAAATGGGGAAGAACGGTTGTTCCGATACGTGCAATTGTAGAAGCATTGGGAGGAACAATAAGTTGGAACGGTAAAGAGAGAGAAGTAACAATTAATTTCAAGGATACTGTTATTAATCTGTGGATAGGCAAACCTCAGGCTGAAGTTAACGGAGAAATGAAGTGGATAGATCCTAATAATCACGATGTTAAACCTATCATTGTAAACGGAAGGACAATGCTTCCTTTAAGATTCGTAGCGGAGAACTTAGGTTGCAAAGTGGATTGGGATCCCAATACGAAAACAATCACTATAACTTACCCTGCGGGATAGTTATAACTTTTAAGTTTTGATTTGACACGGGCAAAACCAGTTATTTAACTGGTTTTGCCTATTTGTTTTTATGAGCGGAGGTGATATGATGAAAAGAAAAAAGAGCGAGACAAAGAAAACTTTGATTGCTATCGGAGCCGTAATTATTGCTATTGTAATTATTTTCGGAGTATTAAGCATTGCGTTGAATCGTCCTAAAACGGCTATCGGAATTGCCAGAGCCAATTTCGGGGAAGGATGTTCGATAGGCAAAACTGGGAGTTTGCAGGATATTACTGTTTCTCCGTATAAGTTTGAGTACGTTCCCGTTGTAAAAAACAATGAAACCGTAGGTTATATCGTATTCTTGAACTTTAAGTCAAATAAAAGAGGATTGATGGATTATTTGTTCGGTACACCCGATAAAATGGAACTTGCCGTGATTTTTAAAAAAGACGGTGAATTTTCCAAGATAATACCTTTCAAACCGGGCAAAATTTTCGATGACGAATTAATTAAAACACTGTCCGAAATAAACAAACATAATACCGAGTATATAATAAAACACGTTGGTTTTGTTTATAAAACGAAGGATAAAAATTTACAGATTTTACAAAATAAAATATCAAATGCATGCATGTTACTTTTTTCCAAAGTAAACGGAAAAGAGGCTCTATACAAAATTATCCCCCCTCCGGGAAAGAATCGTGACCTTACGTTGAAATCTTTTATATCTTCGTTAAAACTCAAAGATTATAGAGGAAACAATATTGATTTTTCGGTTTTCAAAGATTATAAGTTCGTTGTTGTAACCGTAAATCCGTATTGCGGCAGTTGCGTTGACAATTTTAAACTCTTTATTAGCAAACTTCCCGTAAGTCTTCCTTACGATAAGGTTGTTGTTATAACAGAGGGTGATGCGGATACAATAGAAAAACTATGTGCAGGATATTCTCCTCTTTTAAAATCCAAATGTATTCTTATTAACGATAAGAGTAAATCGTTAATAGGTCAGGGAAAACTTCCTCTCGGTAATCTCGTTATGTTTGAAAAGAATTTTAAGCTCTTTTTTGACGGTCCGATTGCGGATCTTTTAAATGATCCTCAGGTTTTTAACAAAGTTGTGTTATGGCAAAGATACGAAAACAGAAAACTGCCTACTCCTTAGTGAGATTTTGGAGTTTTATATCGTTTTATTGAAACGGATATGCTTAAGCGGCATTTTGATTTTTTTACCTAAAGTGTAGAATTAATACAATCAGAATTTAGGATAAGGAGGAAATTATGAAGAAAAAATGGGTATCGGGGGTGGCTCTGCTCATATCTGTTTTTATGAGTGTGGCATTGTTTTTCCCTGCAGGTAGAAGCGCAAAGGCGGTGTCAACTTCCGCTCATATGACTTTCGACGCGAGTTATTCTTATTTTCCGTTTGACGGCTCGCAGAACGGCGGAACACCTTTTGCGTATCATATAAAATTTACGGGTGGGCATCCGAATGCCAATTATTATTATAAGGGATATTTTTATGCCGGCTCTTCGAACGGTGCGTTTGTATGGAAAGGCTCTACGAGCGAATGGATAAACGAAAGCACCTCCACTACAAACTTACCGGAGTTTACAACCGATGCGAACGGTAATTGGTCGGGTTGGATTTTCTTAAAAACCGATTCCGGGAAAAGTTTCAGCGGAACGGTTAAATTCAGAATAAGGTGCTATTTGGCATCTCATACCTCTACTAAAACCACCGGTACGTTAAGCACCGTTCATTTTATGGATATGGACGGCTCTCACAGCGGTGATTCGTATGTGGATACGCAGGGCGGCTGGATTGAAGGGCATGCGTACGATACAAACGGAAATCCGGTTTCGGATTATATCGTTGTCGTAAAGGATAGTAACGGACATATCGTTAATGCGTACAGCACTGAAGATAACGGCATTACCGACGGATACGGCACGGATACGGGTTATTACAAAGTTGCGGTACCGGAGGGTTCGGATTATTCCGTGGAGCTCTGGGATCCGAGCAATAATTCTATTGTTGGAAGTGCAACAACCGGAGTTAATGTTACGGCTCATCAAACAACTTCAAATGTGGATATAAACGCCGGAAGTTCGCCTTCTTTACAGGTTACGACAAACTCCGCAACGAATGTTACAAGCAGCAGTGCCACATTGAACGGCACTTTGAACGATTTGGGGAGCGATACGAGTGCTACCGTCTACTTCGAATACGGGACGGATACAAATTACGGAAGCGAAACGACTCATCAGACAATGAATTCAACGGGCAGTTTTACGGCGGATATTTCCGGCCTTTCTCCGAATACAACTTATCATTATCGTGCCGTTGCAGTAGGAAGTCCGAGCGGAACTACGGTTTACGGAAGCGATATCTCCTTTACCACCGGTGCGCCTCCGGTAGTCACTCCGTCCGTGCAAACAAACGACGCAAGCAACGTTGGCAAAACAACGGCAAAATTGAACGGAAACCTAACCGACACGGGAAACGCTTCTTCCGTAACCGTATACTTCGAATACGGAACGGATACAAGCTACGGAAACGAAACGACTCATCAGACTATGAACTCAACGGGCAGTTTTACCGCGGATATTTCCGGCCTTTCTCCGAATACAACGTATCATTATCGTGCCGTTGCAACAAACTCTGCCGGTACTTCCTACGGAGAAGACAAAACATTTGTAACGCTTTCTTCAAGTGCAAAAGTGGTATTGTTCGATGATACGAAAGACGAAACAGCCGGTAATGCCGATTGGGTAATAGACGGGGCTTATTCCGATTGGGCGGATGCTTTAAGAAACGAAGGTTATGTCGTTGAATCGCTCGACAGCGGGCCCATAACTTCGAGTGCTCTTTCGGATGTGGACGTATTTGTAATTCCGGAACCGCAGGATGAATTTTCAAACGGTGAAATAACCGCTATCAAAAACTTTGTGAATAACGGGGGAGGACTTATTCTTATTGCCGACCATTCCGGTTCGGATAGAAATAACAACGGACATGATTCTCCGCATATCTATAATAATAATTTTAATGTGAGCGATTTCGGGTTTAAGTTTAATCTGGATAATTTCTCTCAACATCCGATAAATAATGTAAATCATACGGTTTATCCGGCTCTTACGGACGGTGTTTCTTCAATAGGCGAGTGGGGTGCTTCCACCGTAAACATAACGGATGGTAATAAGGCAAAAGGTGTAATATTCAGCAACGATAATTCCAAAACAATAGTTGTAGGTGCCGAATACGGAAGCGGCCGTGTTGCGGCGATAGGAGATTCTTCTCCGTTTGATGACGGAAGCGGGCATCCGGGCAATCATCTTTACGACGGATGGGATGAATACGATGACTCCACTCTCGGTATAGATATGGTGAATTGGTGTGCCAAATTAACATCGTCTCCTTCCGTTTCCACTTCATCAGCAACAAATATTACTTCCACTTCCGCAACGCTTAACGGAAACCTAACCGACACGGGAAACGCTTCCTCCGTAACCGTATACTTCGAATACGGGACGGATACGAATTACGGAAGCGAAACAACTCATCAAACAATGAATTCAACGGGCAGTTTTACGGCGGATATTTCCGGCCTTTCTCCGAATACAACGTATCATTATCGTGCCGTTGCAACAAACTCTGCCGGCACTTCCTACGGAGACGACAAAACATTTGTAACGTCCGTTCAGATACAACCTCCCTCCCCTCCATCAAACCTCACGGCAACGGCAAATAGCAGTTCGATCACTCTTAATTGGAATGCTCCTTCCGATAACGGCGGTGCTTCGATTACTTCTTACAAGATATACAGAGGCACGTCTT
>JALSNB010000334.1 GCA_026987225.1 Caldisericaceae bacterium | reverse complement strand
TATGGTAGCTAAAAGATTTAAAAAGCTTTTTTACTTTGCCTTATTTTTCACCGTTATTTCTCTGGTGCTTGTTTCCTGCGGTGAAAAGCCGAAGCAAAAGCCGCAGTCACAACCCAAAGAGAATTCTAACGTATCCGTTAACATTCCCGCTTACCTTACCGATTCTTACAAAGCCCTTGTCAAAGAAGGAATTAAAGTAACATATAATCCCATTGTAACCAAACCGATTCCCGAGCCTAAAAAACCGTATTACGTTAAACCGAGAGAAATTCCTAAAGAGTGGATTGTAGGTGAACTGAAATGGGAGAGTGCGGATATTTCTTTTTATGGTAACTATGTATTGGAGTGCGTACCCAAGGCGGGATACAAACCTCTTCCTTCCACTAATGCAAACTGGCGGAAAACAATTTTGAAACTCTACAAGAGAAAAAACGTTAAGGAGAAATGGCCTTACTACCTTTCAAAATCCGACTACTCTCTGATAAAGGTTTTAGACGGCGAAGCGGACAATGAACCGTATCCGCAAAATCAGGGGCAACGTCTTTCCGATAAGTTTGTCGTATGGCAGTCTTCTTCGGATGCGGAAACGAATAAATGGAAAATCTGGGGATACGATATCAGCAGAGACAAAGTCTTTATGATCTGTTCATACAAAGATTTTAAGACATCCAAAGATGCCTATCCCACATACAAGATACGGGGTAATCTGCTTCTTATCAGCCTTGTAACGGAAGATGCCGAAGGAAAACTTGGCAGAACAGTAATTGTTTACGATTTGAAAGATCAAAAAACGTTAAAGACTTTTGGAAACGAGCAATACATTTATATGTTTCCTACGGCTGTCGGAAATTATATCTATTTGAACAAGTCGGTCCGTTACGATCCCGCAAATAACTCCGTTCCTCCGACAAGTGTAGTGAGAATTGATATGAAGAGCGGCAAGGAGGACATTGTTATACCTAATTCACGATTATTCGTTGCATCATCGTTCGGAGATAAGGTATGCCTTGTTTCCATTGACCCGAATTACAAGTATAATGACGTCTGGGTTCTTGATACGTCCGAAAAAGAGCTAACCTGCTATATGAAAATACCGATAAACGATACCGATACGAAACCCGGTATATCTCTAATGAGAACAGGTATTCTCTATGCCGGAGGACAGCCCGATGAAACACCTTACTATTTTTATTCTTTTTCTAAAGGAAAGGCTTTCTATACGGGTATGCCGCTTACCCCGCCCGACAGTCAGGGAAGGTTTTTGATAATGAAGTATCCGTTGAATATGTTTTATCCTATTCCGCCTTTTAACTACGAAGGAAAAGCGGAGAGATTGAGCGGTCATATTACATATCTTATCGTAAAGCCGAATTAAATTGGGATAACTTATTGATAGGCGTTGTTTGAAAAAACGGTAAAGTTGCTTATAAAAATTTTTGTTTATAATTTTGCTTTCGAATTCGAACAAGACAAGTGGAAAAAGTAGTAATTTCCATATGTTTTGTTAGAGAGGACAGTTGAAATG
>JALSNB010000333.1 GCA_026987225.1 Caldisericaceae bacterium | reverse complement strand
AGAATAAAAAGCAGCATCAAGAAGAAAGGAAGCGCTAACGGCAAAAAATTGTAGTCTCTGTTCATTCGAATCACCTTCGTTTTTGAATTAATTATAAGTGTTTTAACGGTTTGTCAAAATTTATTTTGCACGGGACAAATAAAAAGCCCTCCTTTTTGCAGGAGGGCCAAACGTTTCTTTTTACGGTTTCGTATTAATATGCCGGATATTGCGGAGCAGGAGCGGGTTTTTCTTCTTTGGGAATTGTGGTTACGATTGCCTCCGTGCTGAGAAGAAGTGATGCAATACTCTCCGCATTCTGCAAAGCACTCCTTACCACTTTGAGAGGATCGATAATGCCCGCTTTGAACATATCTTCGTATTTACCGGTTTCGGCATTAAATCCTACGTTTTTGTCCGATTCCATTACTTTGTGAAGTGCGATAATGCCGTCATAACCTGCATTCTGAGCAATCAATTTAACGGGTTCTTTAAGTGCCTTCTTTACGATTTCGACACCAGTTTTTACGTCGCCTTCCGCCTTGATCTTGTCAAGAGCAGGAATCACATTGACGAATACGGTGCCACCGCCTGCAACAATACCTTCGGCAAGTGCGGCCTTTGTTGCGGAAACAGCATCTTCCACTCTGTGTTTCATTTCTTTCATTTCGGTTTCAGTTGCTCCGCCGACTTTAATGATTGCAACTCCGCCGGAAAGTTTTGCAAGCCTTTCTTCGAGTTTTTCCTTATCGTAACTTGAAGTTGTTGTTTTGATCTGCTCTTTTATCTGCTTGATTCTTGCTTCGATATCTTCCTTTTTGCCTTTGCCGCCAACGATTGTGGTGTTGTCTTTGTCAACCTTTACGGTATCGGCACGGCCAAGCATATCAAGAGTTACGCTTTCGAATTTCAAGCCGAGATCTTCGGAAATTACCTGTCCGCCGGTAAGAATTGCAATATCCTGAAGCATCGCTTTTCTTCTGTCACCGAATCCGGGTGCTTTCACCGCGCAGCATGTAAATGTTCCTTTGATTTTGTTCAGAACGAGTGTTGCAAGTGCTTCACCCGTAATATCGTCTGCAATAAGAAGGAACGGCTTTCCTGCCTGAACGATTTTCTCAAGTAAAGGAAGGAAATCCTGAATCGAGGAAACTTTTTTATCCGTAATTACGATATAAGGATCCTTCAATTCGACTTCCATTCTGTCAGGATCCGTTACGAAGTAAGGAGAAACATATCCCCTGTCGAACTGCATGCCTTCAACGGTTTTCACTTCGATGCCAAGCCCTTGGGATTCTTCCACCGTGATTACGCCGTCTTTTCCTACTTTGTCAACCGCATCGGCAATTGCTTTTCCGACTTCGGGAATTTTGGACGAAACGGTTCCGACTTGTGCAATTTCCTCTTTCGTGGAAATATCTTTCTTCAATTTTTTCATTTCTTCGACCGCGGCTTCCACTGCTTTGTCCATACCTTTTTTAAGAAGCAGGGGATCCGCGCCTGCAGTTACGTTCTTTACGCCTTCGTCAATCATTACCTGCGCAAGAACCGTTGCCGTCGTGGTTCCGTCACCTGCAACATCTTCGGTTTTCGATGCGACTTCCTTTACGAGCTGTGCACCGATGTTTTCGTTCGGATCTTCAAGTTCGATTTCTTTTGCAATGGTTACGCCGTCATCCGAAAGAAGCGGGGATCCGAATTTCCTTTCAAGCGCAACGTGCCTGCCTTTCGGGCCAAGCGTTACTTTTACGGTATTTGCTAATTTATCTACGCCTTCCTGAATCGATTTTCTTACGTCTGTTCCAAAAATAATCTGTTTTGCGTCCATTCTCTACACCTCCTTCTACTTAATAATTGCAAGGACGTCACTCTCGGAGAGAATCAAATACTTTTCTCCGTCAAGTTTTACCTCGGTTCCCGCATACTTCGAGAAAATTACGGTATCTCCCTCTTTTACTTCAAGCTCTACTTTCTTCCCGCTATCGAGAATTCTACCAGAGCCCACTGCAACAACCTTTCCTCTCTGCGGTTTCTCCTTTGCAGTGTCCGGTAAAACAATGCCTGACTTTGTTTTTTCTTCGTTTTCTTCAAGTTTTACTACAATCCTGTCTCCAATAGGTACTATCTTAGCCATATCCAGCCTCCTTTCACAAAATTTTAGCACTCTAAACTTCCGAGTGCTAACTTATTATATACATGTGGCGGGATATGTCAATAGTTCGACGGAAAATTTTCGATATAAAAGAAATCGGGGGCAAAAGCCCCCGCACGTATGACAGTTAAGAGGATAATTCCTTCAGAGTTTCCAAGACTTTGTCAACGTGTCCGGCAACTCTTACCTTTTTCCAGATCTTTTTTACAGTTCCGTCAGGCGCAATTAAAACCGTCGTCCTTATCGTTCCGAAGTATTCCCTTCCGTAATTCTTTTTCTTTCCCCACGCTCCGTATGCTTCAAGCACTTTGTGGTCCTCGTCGCTCAAGAGAAGAATTGTTAACCCGTGCTTATCAATGAACTTTTTGTGGCTCTGCGGGGAATCCTTACTCACTCCGATAATTTCGGCATTCAATTTTTTGAATTCGTCTAACTTTTCGGAGAAACCTTTTGCCTCCTTCGTGCAACCCGATGTGTTATCCTTCGGGTAAAAATAGAGCACAATCCACTTTCCGGCAAAATCCGAAAGGCAATGCTCTTTTCCTTCAAAGTCCGGAAGACAAAAAGACGGTGCCTTTTTTCCAACTTCAATTTCACTCATACTTACAGTTCCTCGAAATCACTCTTCGGAGCACCGCACACAGGGCATACCCAATCATCCGGAAGTTTCTCAAAAGGTGTGCCGGGTGCAATGCCGCTGTCCGGATCGCCTTTTTCCGGATCGTATATATAGCCGCAGATCTTGCAAACGTATTTCTTTGCACCGTCACTCTTTTTCACTTCTTCTTTTATATATGTAGGTGCGGTTTTCGGCGATTTGCCGTTCTTTACTTCGTGATAGTACGCATAAGTCATCGGTTCGCCGTTTGACAACGTCTCTGCGTTCACAATTTTCCCGATAAATAACGTGTGCGTTCCGACATCCACGCTTTTAATCACCTCGACTTCAACATAAGCGAGTGTATTGTCCGTAACAATGGGTGCACCTGTCTCTCCTTTTTTGAAATTCACATTTGCAAACTTGTCAACGTCTCTTCCTGATTTGAATCCGAATTGGCCGATAAAAGAAATCGGTGTTTCCTTAGCAAGAATGGAAACGGCAAAAACCTTACTCGACTGAATGAATTCGTGAGTTAAATTCTGCTTGTTTATACTTACTGCAACTGTCGGCGGTTCCGCTGTGATCTGAAAAACCGTGTTTGCAATCTGCCCGTTAAATTTGCCGTCCTTTACGGAGCTTACGATGTAAAGCCCGTAACTCAACTTATAAAGCGCTTTTAAATCCATATTACACCTCCTATTGCATTATAATTAAAAGGATTACAATTTCAAACTACATGAGTTTCTTTACCTGAGAAACGCTGAGAACTCCCAACATATAGGCGCTTTTTGCTTTTTCAACGGCATTTGCGGCACGTCTCCTGTTTTTCATCGGGACAACGCTCATAGGCGAAAGCGGGCTACCGATAGCCCTCTCCCATTCACGCCAGAAAAGCAGTGCATCTTCAAAATGCCGAACTGCATTCTGCATTTCTTTTTGTGCCTTTTTGTTAAGGAAATGATGCACTCCGAGAAGATACGCAAGAGTTCCGTTTATCGCAGTCCACTGCGGATAAAGAGAAAAAAACGGCACCTCCTCGGGCGCATTTTCATTTACAAATGAAACGGATTGATCTCTCAGATCGTTTATAAAACGTTCGTAGGCATTCTTTCCGGACGGAACGGTTTCTTCGCCCACTTCCGCATACTCCTTAAAAAATTCTTTTTCCATAAGATCCGCAAAGTTCGCAAATTTTTCTTTGTTATAGAGCAACTTGCGATCAAACGGCAACATTTGCTTTACTTTAAAAACCACGGCACCGTTTTTCAGAACGCTTCGAATGTTATCTTCCTCATAAAAAACATTCCTGTAAAAAGAGGCTTTGTCTTCTTTTATATCAAAAATCAAAAGGTTCTCGGGATAAACGATAAACGGCGGATTGCCAAACTCATTGTTAGATACTGAAACAAGTTCCAAACCGAGAAATGTTTTCAAATTCTCAGCAATATAAGAAATGCTTTTATTGTGCAGATGAAAACCGTCCGTGCTATAAACAAACCTTAAAGAATATCCGCTCAATGCATTTAATTCGCTGAGCAATATTTTCGCACCGTTCAGTTTGAGCAGAGCGTAAAGTTCAATGAGAAAATCATACCTGCACTTTATACCTTTGTTTTTTAGGTTTTCAAAAACAGGCCCTATCTTTTCAATTTCCATATTCCTATTATAATTGAGAATGCAAAATAATATAGGCGGGGGTGAAAATAAATGATAAAAATTGTTACTGACTCCACTGGATATTTGGATGAAAAATTCCGCAAGGAAAACGACATTACGGTTGTGCCTCTAAAGGTAAGGTTCGGAGACAAATCTTACAGGGAGGGTGTTGATATTACGCCGGATCAGTTTTACAAGCTTCTCGAAGAAAGCAAAGAGCTTCCCAAAACTTCACAGCCCTCAATTCAGGATTTTACGGATGTGTATAAAAGGATTCTCGATGAAGGAAACGAAATCCTTTCGATTCACATATCATCGAAACTCAGCGGCACGTTTAATGCGGCACGAATGGCAGCGGAACATTTCGGAACTGATAAAATAAAGCTTATAGACTCGCAACATACGTCTATGATTCTTGTATTCCTCGCGGAACACGCACTCGAAGAAATCAAAAAAGGTAAAAGCCTCGAGGAAGTTTACGAATCCACAAAGGCACTTGTGCCCAAAATGATTACTCGCTTTACGTTCTGGGACATAAAATACCTCGTTCAGGGAGGAAGAATCAGTAAGGCGGAAGGGCTAATCGGTTCGATTCTCAGCATAAAACCCATCTTATCGTTTACAAACGGCGAAGTAAAAACGGAGGCAACACCCCGCACGTGGAAAAAAGCATTGAGAAAACTCGCAGAATACATCGAAAAAATCAACGAAGAAAGAGGAATTGAAAAAATAGGTATTATCTACGGAACAAATTTTGACGAGGCAAAAGAATTCGCAAACAAAGTAAAGGAACGTATAGGGATGGACGTGAGAATGCAGCAACTCGGTGCGGTTGTCGGAACATACGCAGGACCAAGATGGATAGGAACGGGAATTCAAACAAGGAAATAGAAAAAATCGTAGAAACTCTGAAAAAGGAACTGAAAAAGTTCGGAGATCCCGTAGTAACAAAAGTTGCCAAAGAAAAACGCTCTCCGTACAGAGTGCTCATTTCCACACTGTTAAGCTTGCGAACAAAGGACGAAACCACGCTTAAAGCGAGTGAAAGGCTCTTTAAAGAGGCAGATACGCCGGAAAAGATGATTAAGCTCAGCGAAGAAGAAATCGAAAAACTGATTTACCCTGTCGGATTTTATCACAGAAAAGCAAAGCAAATCATACAAATATCGAAAATTCTGCTTGACAAATACAACGGCAAAGTGCCGGACAAATTGGAAGAACTTCTTTCCCTGCCGGGTGTAGGCAGAAAAACGGCAAACCTCGTTCTGAACGAAGGATTCGGAAAGTTAGGTATCTGCGTGGACACTCATGTCCATAGGATTTCAAACAGATTGGGACTCGTCAAAACGAAAAACCCAACGGAAACGGAATTTGCACTTATGAAAATCCTGCCCAAAAAATACTGGATCATATTTAACACCCTGCTTGTTACGTTAGGGCAGAACATCTGCACGCCCGTCTCGCCGAAATGCTCCGTTTGCCCTATAAACAAATACTGCAAAAAGGTCGGTGTCGAGAAACACAGGTAGCGGTTGGAAGTTGTAAAAAAGCAATTTTACCTTTAGAATAAATGCAATGAAAAGAATATTAATTGCACTGATTTTATCGGTAGCAATCATTACGGCAGGCTGCGCGGGCAGCACGTTTGAATACAAAGTAGCGGACGGAATTACCGGAATACCGATAAACGGGCCCGCACTGGTAAACGGGCACAAAACTTTTATTAAAAACGGCATAGTTTCGGTAAACAGCAGCAAAATTACAATCGAGAAAACAGGTTATAAAACGGCAAGTTTCGATTCTCAAAAAACGATTATGCTTATGCCCGTTGCATACCTTGCAATAAATGCCGTGCCAACTCCCGATGAAATTTATATAGACGGGAAAAGCGAAAAGATGGCGTTTAAAGACAACACAATAGTTATTTCCCCCATGCCATTGGGAAGCCACACCGTAAGTTTCAAAGGAAAATTAACCGCCGAAAAAACCATTTCCATAGACATTAAAAAAGGCGAAAATCGGATAAACGTAAAACTTCCGTTTGACAAACAAAAAATTGCAAACTACATCTCGCAACTGAAATTTCCGAACGAATTTAAAAACGCCGCATTCGCAATAAAAATCAACGGCACTCTGGACGGTGAAAATGTAAATTACGTATTGGATGCGGAAGTAAAAAACGGTGAGCTTTTTAAAGTTTCGGATGAAAATATCACCTACTATTTCAAAAACGGAGTGCCTTTTATAGAAAAAAACGGTAAGGAAACGGAAGTTTCTGACAAAGAAAAAATTGCGGCACTCGAATTTGCAAAAAGCGTTATAGAAAAAATCCTTACCTTACGGGACTATATAAAGCCCCTTGCAATAGAAAATATTTCCCAAAACGAAATAACATTTTTCGGAAAAAGGACGTTCGAGAAGAGGCCGTTTAACGAAGAAATCACGCTTTACTTTAAAGATAACAGTATAAACAAATCAAAAATTCATATCACATCAGAAATAGAAAATGCGGACATTACAACCGAAATAGATGTGATCGGCGAAGGATAAGGAGGAAATATGGGGTTCACACATTTGCATCTTCATACGGAATACAGTTTGCTTGACGGATTGAACAGGTTGCAAGACCTCGCCGTTCGAGTAAAAGAGCTCGGAATGGATGCCGTTGCCATAACGGATCACGGCAACATGTACGGTGCGGTA
>JALSNB010000332.1 GCA_026987225.1 Caldisericaceae bacterium | reverse complement strand
TTTATCCTCCTTTTGCCAAAAACATTTTGTGCTCGTGCCGATAGGATTTTGATTGTAAAAGTCGGAAACGGTTATTTTGTTACTTTCAATATGCTCGGTTTCAACGGATAAGACTTTGGTTTCCGTCAATTTATGTATGGAAAAGTTTCCCGGTTTTAAATGTTCTGCACTCGCTTTTTGGGCGGGGCTTTTTAAAGGTCGCTTGGTTATATTCACTCCTTTTTAAACCTCCAAATGCATATTCCTATATAACAAGTATAGCATAGAAAAGTAAAATATCAAACATATGCCGAAGGAACATATGCAAAATTTTCGGGTGATGTTTAATTGCATTAAATTATTCTGCCGAGGCTCTTTCATACGAGCCCGACGCAAATCGCACAACTTGGGAATCTTTTTAAACAACCCGATTGCAATTTTAATAGCGGTTTGCAAAATCGGCAGGAACCGGTATATTGCTTTGTCAAGAATAAATGATAAAATAGGCAAAATAGGGAAGGAGAAAAAAATGGCAGATATTTTTAAAAAATTCAGAGGTGTTAAAAATAATACGCTTGCGGAAGCAAGAGAAGCGATAAAGGGCGGATACTACCCGTTCTTTTTGCCCCTCGAAAAAACGGAGGGCACGGAAGTCGAGATAAACGGAAGAAAACTCATCATGCTCGGCTCAAACAACTATTTGGGGCTTTCCACTCACCCGGAAGTAAAAAAGGCCGCAATAGATGCAGTCGAAAAGTACGGAACGAGCACAACGGGCTCGCGCTTTATGAACGGCACGCTTGCAATCCACATAGAACTTGAGGAAAAACTTGCGGAATTTTTGAACAGAGAGGCGGCGCTCGTATTTTCCACCGGTTATCAGGCGAATGTGGGCATTCTTTCGTCAATCATAGGAAGAAGCGACGTTGCGATTACGGATAAGGAAGACCACGCATCGATCATAGACGGAATAAAAATGTCCTACGGTTCGATGCTGCGCTACAAGCACAACGATATGAACGATCTGAACAGGGTTTTGGAAAATGCGCCGGAAGATGCCGGAAAGCTCATCGTTGTGGACGGCGTTTACTCCATGGCAGGCGATATCGCACGTTTGCCGGAGATTATGGAAGCTGCCAAAAAGCACGGCGCACGGGTGATGGTTGACGATGCGCACGGAATCGGTGTGATGGGCAAAAACGGAAGGGGAACGGCAAATTACTTCGGAATGGACAAAGACGTGGACATCATCATGGGCACGTTCAGCAAATCGTTAGGAAGCCTCGGAGGGTTTATGGCAGCCGACGAAGACACCGTTTTTTACGTGAAGCATTACGCACGTTCGTTTATATTCAGTGCAAGCATGTCGCCCGCAAACGCCGGCGCGGCACTGAAATCGCTCGAAATCATGCAAAGAGAACCTGAGCGCATAGAACACCTATGGAAAATATCGGACAGAATGAGAAAAGGGCTGAAATCGCTCGGATTTGACATAGGGACGAGCAACACGCCGATAATACCTGTTTACATAAGGGACAGGCTAAAAACCGTAATGATGTGG
>JALSNB010000331.1 GCA_026987225.1 Caldisericaceae bacterium | reverse complement strand
ACGGCTCGGATTTTAAGCACTGCTTGAAATACAGGTAAAAGCGCAAACTTTTGTATGTCGGTCTCGTAAGTAGCATCTCACACTCAATACTGCCGTCAGTACTTTTTCCGTAATAAGCATACCGCCAGTGCCTTACGCGGAGCATACCGTAAATCGAAATCGCCCCGACAAGCAAAAACACCGCAAGAATTACGGAAAAAACGATCAGTGCCTTTTTTATTTTCATACTTTTATTTTAACATCTCCTTTTAAAATTTGCAAACAAATCCGACGCTTCCCGTTCAAAACAAAAAACGCTTACTGCGATTTACCCTTACACTCCGAATATTTCGAAATTTTATTTAGCAGAACAGTCCTGTCCGGTTCGGAAATGTCTCTTAAAGAGGCTATTCTGCATATTTTCCAATTTCCGTTTATTTTTTCACAGGTTAAAAATTCCGTATCCGTTAAAAAATCATAGTTTGCAATCGTGACGTAGGCACTGTTTCCTTTTATCCTGACACCACACAAATTATTACGTATGCGATTTCTTTCGATTTCTTCGTATCCTTTGAGTCCTTTTGACTTTGCGAATGTTTCGGAGTTTTTAATCCGCTGATTCAAAGCGTTTAACGACTTTACAAATCTATCAAATCCTCCGCAGGTGTCAGTGCAATATTCAAGCAGATATATATCATTAAGGATTTCCCTCGATTCCTTACCGACAAACCTTAACGGCATAACCATAAATATCGTTTTCGGAGTTATCGAAATAAAATCGTTCAGTGGCTTGAATGCACGGTATATATTGAGAACGGCTTTCGTTTCGTTAAGGTGATTTTCAAGGTATTCCGCAGCATACGGGATATTTTCACGCTCGGCAAGAAGCTCCTTTTCTCTTGCAAGGGCAAGGCAAACGTTTCGCTCGCACCAGCTATGCAAGCGATATTTCTTTAAAAAGTATTTCTCCCTTGCGCTCAATGTCCTAATGCCGCTTTTACAATTATCCGCTTTGGCAAAATATCGTTCGATTTCGCTGCTGTAAGTATAAGTGGCATACAGGTAATCGGCTCGGGCACGGTAAGAAACAATCGCATCCGTAACGCCCGAAACGTCACAGGAACTTCCGTAAAATGCACCTATTGGAAAAAGAGCTGCATACGAATGATGTCCGTTCATTCGCACCGTATCCGAACGGTTTAAAGCAAAAAAGCCCGCTGTGATAACCGCCATAAGCAATAAGATTGTCAAAAGTTTTTTCATTTTCTCACATTAAATTTTATAACGATTTTTAAAAATTTGCAAATGAAAATTTTCCCGAATGCGATACGGACAGCGAAAAGGTAAAACCGATTCCGGTTTGCCCCGTTAGGGTGTCAGACACCCGTGCTCGACATCGTGATCCGTTATTACAACAATGCCGTGCCCTTTTATTGCTAATACGATACTATGTGCCGCATCGGAATAGGCAAAGCTCGAGATTTCAACAACAGGAATATCGTATGTGTCCGAAATAGGGTAGTTAAGAGGATGCCCATTTCTCGTAAATTCGGCGAAAAGTTTT
>JALSNB010000330.1 GCA_026987225.1 Caldisericaceae bacterium | reverse complement strand
AGAAAACGGACGAACTTGAAAAAATCGGAAAGAAAATGGCAAACAGGTTTATGTACAGATACGTCTCAAAGGAGGTAAAGAGGAGGAAATTTCTGCAGTGAACGAAAGGAAAGCCGTGGAAGTGATAAGAAGGAACATGCAAAAGCTTTCCGAAAAGGAAAGGGAAGCGCTCGAAATGGTCTGCATTGAAGAAAAAACGATATACGGCACTGCAAAAGAGTTGAAAATTAGCAGAAGTACTGTAAGATATAGGGTGAAAATGGCGAAAATACATTTGAAGGAGAAAATTACGGAAGAGATAGGCGAAAAAGGCATAGAGGAGATACTGAAAGGGTAGGTATGGGATATATATTTGCGCACTTGCACTGCGGCGAAGAGGTGCTGAAAAAGATCGGATACGAAACGCGTTCAAGGAGGCTGTTCAACTTCGGCAGCATGGGGCCCGATTTTCTGTTTGCAGATAGTGTCGATACGGAAAAACTCTTTCACAACGAAAAGGCGGAGGAGTTTACAAATTTTTTGCTGCAAAACAAAAGCGTTTCGGATTATGCACTCGGTTATGCAACGCACATCTTTACGGATAAGGAGATGTATCCCGTCCTTATGAAATTCGCAAAAGGCGATTTTGGCGAATACGTGCGGCTTTCCCTCATTTTCGATACGCTTCTTGCAAGGAACGTTTACAATTTGTCAATCGAAAAGGTTAATCTCGCTTCCAAAATAGACGTCGGGAAAAATTTGCCTAAAGAAACGGAAGCGGCGTTAAAAAGTGCGTTAAAAGCGGTTTATAATATCGAAAATATCGATTTCAACGGGGCTTATCAAAAATTCATCCGCTTTCTTTACGCAACGTACGATCCGTTTCTCGTAAAAAGAATGGCGTATCCGTTGGTAAAACTCATTACGAAATTCGATATTTACAAGTTCACGTACCCGCTTCTTGTAGGTGATATTCCGAAAGGCTTTTACGAAGATGTTTACGAAAGCATGCAGAGTGGCATTCGCCTCAGCGCGGAAAAGTTAAAGGATTTTGCCGGCACTTGACGATTGTCCTCAATTCTTTGGAGCTTTACAATAAAAAATGTGCTCGATTACAAACATTGAATTCAGTGGATAGCTTTTTTTACAAATCCGTTGAAAAGCGGTGACGGATTGTTGGGGCGTGATTTGAATTCCGGGTGCGCCTGCGTTGCAACAAAAAATTTGTGCCGCGTGATTTCTATAAATTCAATTAGCCTTCCGTCCGGCGAAGTGCCCGAAATTGTCAACCCGCTTTTTTGCAGGATAGGAACAAACTCCGGGTTTACCTCGTACCTGTGGCGATGCCTCTCGCTGATTATTTTCTTTCCGTACAAAGAGGAAACGACTGTGCCCTCTTTCAGCACGGCGGGATACGCTCCGAGCCGCATACTGCCGCCCTTATTCTTTACATTTTTCTGCTCGGGCATGAGATCGATTACGGGGTACGGCGTTCCTTCGTCAAATTCCGTGGAATTGGCGTTTTTCAGATTGCATACGTTTCTTGCAAACTCTATCACCGCACAT
>JALSNB010000329.1 GCA_026987225.1 Caldisericaceae bacterium | reverse complement strand
GATGCCCCTTATGCGGTAATCGATTTTATAAAAATAGGAAAGAAAAAACTCGATCTGCGTTACGCACCGATAGAAAAGTTGGAGGATTAATTATGGAAAGAGCAAATTACTGTTTTGTTTGCAGCAAAACAAATCCGAAGGGTTTGCATATAGAATTCTCTTATGTGGATAACGGAATTGCAATTGCACATTTTACACTTGCAAAAGAGTATGAAGGTTATCCCGGTATTGCGCACGGAGGCATTCTTGCCGCAATTTTAGATGATGCGATGGGAAATATAGAATACCTGAAAGGCTATGTCGCTTACACGATGGAAATGTATGTGAGATATATTAAATCTTGCTATATAGGTGAAGAACTTACCGTTCGCGGCTGGGTAAAGAGGATTCACCACAAGGTTGTGGAGACGGAAGGGGATATAAGGGACAGAGAAGGCGTTGTCAAAGTGAGGAGCAGAGGGCGTTATTACATTGCGGGAAAGATTGATGAAATTTGATTTTGCCCGCTTATGAGGTATAATAAAACAGATTAAAAATAGGGAGGCATTTATGGATGATTTAAGAAAAAAGATTGACGAGGGAGAAAATTGGTACCAAAAACTGATTGAAAAGATCCCGGGTTTTGCGGGTTATTTCGAGAGGGAAAAGAGGAGGACTGCGGATAAGCTTTTGAGAGATTATCTTGCAAACAGGTTGAGGGAGTCGAAGGATACATTGATGAAAAAGGCAAATGCCCTTTTCAAGGCGCATGATTTTGATACGTTGAACGAATTGAACGAAGTTGTAAAAGAGTTTCAGATGGTAATTGACAAAATTCAGTATTCGCCTCAGGGCTATTCCGGATTTTTCGGAGCGATAAAGGTGGACACGCCGCAGCTTGACAGGCTTTATGAAATTGACGGAACGCTCGTTTCCCTTATTGAGGAAACGGAAAAAACGGTAAATGACGATACGAAACCCGTGAAAGAACAGGTGAGTTTTATCAGCGAAGAACTCAAAAAATTTGAAAAAACTTTAACGGATAGGCAAGATGCCCTTTCCGGAATAAAATAAGGGGGGATAAAGATGGGAGTTGCATTGGAAATTATTCAATGGTTTGACCAAACGGGCACCGAGATGGTGCACAGAATTCCGGAGCAGGGTTCCGCTGACATAAAGATGGGAGCCCAGCTTATAGTGAGGGAAACGCAGAGTGCGGTTTTCTTCAGGGACGGTAAAGCGCTTGATGTGTTCGGGCCGGGCAGGCATATTTTATCCACACAAAACCTGCCTATTCTTACGAAACTTCTCTCTTTGCCGTACGGATTTAAGAGCCCGTTTCAAGCGGAAGTTGTTTTTGTAGACAGAAAAGTATTCACGAACTTGAAGTGGGGAACAGAGCAGCCGATTCTCTATAGGGATAAAGAACTCGGTATGGTGCGTCTCCGCTCTTTCGGTATTTACAGCGTGCGAATCACAGATCCGTATCTATTCGTAAATACGGTTGTGGGAACTCAGGGAATTTATACAACTGAAGAGTTACAAAATTTCTACCGTTCGATTATACT
>JALSNB010000328.1 GCA_026987225.1 Caldisericaceae bacterium | reverse complement strand
CGTTTGCCTTAACCGCAGCGGCCGAGCCGCCGGAAGAGCCGCCGGGAACGTATTCGGTATTTACGGGATTACGGGTTTTAAAGAAAGCGGAGTTTTCGGTGGACGAGCCCATTGCGAATTCATCCATGTTCGTTTGCCCGATAATTACAGCTCCTTCTTCTTTGAGCTTTTTCACAACCGTTGCATCGTAAGGTGAAACGTATCCTTGCAGGATTTTTGAGCCTGCCGTTGTCTCGCTGTTTTTCAGGTTCATATTGTCTTTTATTGCAACCGGGACGCCGAAGAGCTTTCCTTTGGGACTGTCCGTTTTATCTAACTCTTCCGCCCTTTTTAACGCTTCTTCCTTATAGATACGGACAAAAGCCTTAATTTCGCCGTCTTTTTCTTCTATTCTTTTTATCGCATTTTCTACAACTTCTTTTACGGATATTTCCTTCTTTTTTGTGAGTTTTGTAAGTTCTTCAACCGATAAATTCAGCAGATCCATTTTTCACTCTCCGATAATTCTTTTTACTTTGTAAAATTTACCTTTGAAAAGTTCCCTGTTTTTAAGCAGGGCTTCTCTTTCCAAATGCTTTCCTATGCTGTCTTTTCTCAAAAAGAGTTTTGCGCCTTTCGTATAAACATAAGGTTCGACATTATCCGTGTTTACTTCTTTTAGGACTTCGAAATAACGTATTATTTCTTCGAGGTCCTTTGCAATTCTCTTTTCCTCTTCTTCCGTTAGGTTCAGTGCCGAAAGCTTTTCATACTTTTTGATGTCTATCATATTTTTCCGTACCTCCTGAGCAATTCTAAAAATTCTTCTTCGTTAATCGTTTTAATGCCTAATTTTTGTGCTTTTTCATACTTTGATCCCGGATCTTTGCCTACAACCACAAGGGTTGTTTTTTTGGAAACCGTATCCGGCGTTTCCGCACCGAGCGAGCGGACGATTTCTTTTGCCTCGCTTCGTGACATCGAATCGAGTGCTCCGGTAAATACGATTTTTTCTCCTTTCAGCGGAAGATTTTCCGCTTTTTCCTCTTTCCTTTCTTCCTCTGTTTTTACGCCCGCTTTTTTGAGTTTTTCGATGACTTTGAGGTTCTGTTCCGACGAGAAAAAGTCTTTTATGCTTTTTGCAGTAACCGGGCCTATGCCTTCTATTTCCGATATTTCTTCTTCGTTTGCCTTTATCAGTGCGTCTATGCTGCCAAATTTGTTTGCTAAGAGTTCCGCAGTATGCTTTCCCACCCCGAATATACCGAGTGCGTAGATTAAATTAGGAAGGGGCCTGTTTTTGCTTCCCTCAATGTTGTTTATAATTTTTTCGGCTAATTTTTCTCCCATTCTTTCCAACTTCAAAAGATCGTCTTTTTTCAGGTAGTAGAGATCCGCATAATCCTTTATCAAACCTTTATCCACCATCTGATTTATAATTTTCTCTCCCAACGAATCTATATCCATTGCTTCTCTCGAAACAAAGTGCACTATTCTTTCTTTTACCTGTGCCGGGCACGATGCGTTTATACAGCGGACCGCAACTTCACCGGGCAAACGGACTACCGG
>JALSNB010000327.1 GCA_026987225.1 Caldisericaceae bacterium | reverse complement strand
GAGCGGTTCATAAAGTGCGACACTCTACTCCTTTCCGTAGGATTAATCCCGGAAAACGAGCTTTCGAAACAGGCCGAAGTGAAACTTTCGCATATAACAAAAGGGCCTATAACGGACGAAACGATGGAGACAACGGAGAGGGGCATATTTTCGTGCGGCAATGTTTCCGCAGTTTTCGACCTTGCCGATTACGTTGCGGAAACCGGCATGATTGCCGGAAAGAATGCGGCAAAATTTGCGAAAGGCGTTTTGAAGAGTGAACATTACGTAAGGCTTATTCCGGGTGGTAATGTCGGCGTGCTGTTCCCTCAGAGATACACATTCACGGACGATTTGGTGCTGTTTATCCGCTCCAAGAAATGGATTGAAAAGCCCGTTTACGTAAATTTCAAGGAAGCAAACATAAAAGTAAGGAAACTCTACGCAAGGCCCAACGAGATGCTCAGGATAAAAGTTGAAAAGGAAAGGCTGAAAGATGTGAAAACGGATATTACCGTTTCCATAGAAGAGGCGTAAGATGAAAAAACACTTCACATGCATAATGTGCCCGATCGGGTGCGAAATCGACGTTGAGATCGAAAACGGCGAGGTTATCTCGATAAAGGGAAACAAATGCATTCAGGGAGAAAAATTCGTCAGACAGGAAGTAAAGAGCCCCATGCGTGTGCTGACAACAACGGTGCGGATAGAAAACGGAGAGTATGCGATGCTTCCGGTAAGAACCGACAGGCCGATTCCCAAATCGCTCCTCTTCAAGGCAATGGAAGAAATATCGAAGATAAAAGTAAAAGCGCCCGTCCGCATGTATCAAATTATTGCAAAAGACATCCTGCAGACAGGCGCAAACCTCGTTGCAACGAGGAGTATGAAGAAAAAATAACCTTTATTACACGGCGACTTTTGACAAAATACCACGCTTTTTCATAGTTTTCACTTTGTTTTTGAGGCAGGGGAACGCAGAGAGTATCACGCCTGAAATTTTATCCGTCCCGTCCCATATAACATCCGTTGCAGGCAGATGATAACGCTTTTCTATACTTCTTTCTATCTTCGGAAGTTCCCATCTTTTCATATTTTCATGGTTTATCGTGACGGCAATCACCTTTTTCCCGGATAGTGCCTCAAGGACAAATATGAAGCGCTTCAAAGAAGGGATTGCATATTTTGGGAAGCCGTCGAATTTCAGCGTTTCGGTGCATCCTGCAGTATGATTCCGTCTGGCCTTGTCGATGCGATAATCTCGAACCCTCCCGGATAAGCGGGGTGCAGAATACTTCCCTGGCCTTCGATAATGATTACGTCCGGATGCATTTCGTTATACGCCTGCACAACGGTGTACTCGAGTTCTCCTGATACGAAATCGTTTATCACGGAATCAATAATCGTAACGTATTTTTCGCCCTGCATCCATGATGTTTGCCCCGTTCCGATAAATGCAACTTTCAAACCGGCATTTTCCAACGCCTCTTTTATGATAAGCGCCGTTGTTCTTTTACCGATTGCGGAATCAGTGCCGAGCACTGCAATTTTCACGGCTTTTACCTTCTCTATCTC
>JALSNB010000326.1 GCA_026987225.1 Caldisericaceae bacterium | reverse complement strand
GGCAACCCTTTTCTCGTTACTTCCGAAACTCCTTATGCCTATATGGTTTCCCGCTTTCAAATAAACGTCTATGACAGGGGCAAGGTTCAGATTGAATCCTTTTTCCCTCAATATTTGTCCCGTTTTTGCAAAGAGTTTTTCAACGTATTTTTCGTTATCGGACATTGCGGCGTTCATATTGCCGAACATAAAACTCTCCGTTTCTTTCAGCCTACGCACGATTCCGCCTTCCTGATCGATTGCTATTATCGGATTGCGAAATTCGTTTTTTATAATCTTTATGTTTTCTTCGAGGCGGGCAAGGTTTTTCTTAAACAGTATGAAATTTCTCGCATTTATCCTTCTGAAAAATTCGAGGTGTTCACCGCCCAAAACAGGTGTGTCAAAACCGAACATAAATATGCGGGAAACTTCACTCATACAGCGCCTCCGTCTTTTTAATCTCTTCCTTGTAAAATTGCACGATGTCGCCGCTTTCCCTCATTACTGCTTCGTTTATCAGAGGCACGTCGAACTCTTTTAAAAACGCTTTTATTTCTTTTAACGGCATTATGCCCGTGCCAAGCGAAAGATGCCTGTCCTTTCCGTAAACCGTATCGCTTATGTGAAATTTTTTAATTCTTTCTTTGAATTTGTCTTTCATTGAGAATACGTTTTTCAAATTTCCTTCGTTTGCCATGACATGCGAAAAGTCGAGGCAAACATTCAAATCGTTCCTGTCCGAAAATGTGAAAAATTCGTTTATGTCCTTGAAAAAACTTGAAGGCGTAACGTTCTCTACGAGTATATGGCCCGTTTCGTTTAGTTTTAAAAAGAGTTTTTCCATTCTATTAAACGCCTTTTCTTTCCATCCGTCAAAGTTTGTTATGCTCCTTCCTTCGTGTACCACAACGGAAAGGCGAAAACGAAACAGTTTTGTTATTTCTTCTTCGGCAAATTTCAAAGCGGAATCCCTTACTGCCGCCGTGTTGAGGTAGTGATGCGGGGCATGCAGGGATTTTTCAAAATTACCTTCCATTATGTTTTTTTCATTAAATTCCATTACGAATTCCACGGCTTTCGGTGCGATTTTCTTTACAATACTTGTGCTTTTTCCGTGCAGCAGTATGCCTATTGTCGATATGCCAACCGTTTTCATAAGAAAAGTTTCGGATCCATTGCGTCTCTCAGTCCGTCGCCGAGGAAATTGAAAAGAAGCGTTACGAACAGAATGGAAAGTCCGGGCCACCAAACGAGCCACTGTGCCGTCCATATGTATGTTTGAGCGCCGAGCAGCATATTTCCCCAACTCGGTGTGGGAGGCTGCACGCCAAGCCCGAAGAATGAAAGCGTTGCTTCCGCTATGATAACACGCCCCACCCTGAGTGTTGCCCATACGATACTTACCGCCATCGTGTTGGGCATAAGGTGCCTTATTACGATTTGCCAATTCGGAACGCCTATTGCCTTTGCTGCTTCCACGTATTCCTCTTCCCTCAGTGAAAGTGCCTCTCCCCTTATCAGCCTTGCAATACCTACCCAGCCGAATATCGTCATAATGATGATAAGCTTAACAACACTGTTTGAGATGAACCTGATCTTGGCCGCAACGATCAGTAAGGGAAGTTCGGGGATTACCATCATCATTTCGTTTATCCTCATAAGCAAATTGTCTGCAAATCCTCTTTTGAATCCTGCCCACAGGCCTATGAATATGCCCGTTATTCCGCTGAAAAATGTTACGGAGAATCCGACGAGCAGCGATATTCTTCCGCCGTATAGCAATCTTATGAATTCGTCCCTTCCGTTATCGTCCGTTCCCATTATGTGCTTTGCCGACGGCTTGAGAAGTGCCTGTGCAAGGTTAACTTTGTCCGGATCCATGTGTATGAACATGGGAAGGAACACAACGGCCGCAACGATCAGAGTGAGAAATATCAAACTGAACATTGCCAACTTGTGCCTTTTAAACCTTTTGAAAACTTTTCCCCAGTATGTAGCTCTTTCCATATTTTACCTCACGAGTATTTGATTCTCGGATCTGCGTATGCATACATGATGTCCGCTATGATAAGGCTTATGAGCAGAATGAATGCGTACATGATAAGCCCGCCCATCGCAACCATATAGTCGTTGTTCATTACGGCCTGAATGAGAAGCCGCCCCATTCCGGGTATGGAAAATACTTGCTCCGTTACGGCAGAGCCTCCGAAAAGCCCGGGCAGGGAAAGAAAAAAGAGTGTTATAAGCGGGTTAAGCGCATTCCTGAATACATGTTTTTTTAGCACTTCTTTGTATGAAAGCCCCTTTGCCTTTGCTGTCCTTACGTAATCTTTTCTCAGCATCTCGAGCACTGACGAGCGGGTGTAGCGCGCCCAAACCGCAATGCTTCCGAGGCTTATCACTATAATTGGCATTACGAGATATTTCGCCCTGTCCAAGATCTGTGCGATAAGCGGTGCTCCGTCCATTCCCGGTGTCACGATGCCGCCGGGCGGAAGCAAATGGAATTTTACGGAGAACAGAATCATCAGCATAAGTCCGAACCAGAAATGCGGCATGGATATTCCGAAATACGAAATTCCGGTGAACAGGTGGTCAAAGAACGAATACTGCTTTACTGCGGATTTGAATCCCACCCACACGCCTATTACGAGTGAAAAGGAAAATGCGAATATGTTTATTGAAAGCGTGATGGGAAGTGCCCTACCGATCATTTTTATTACAGGCTCTCCCGTTACTGCGGAAAGTCCGAAATTTCCCCTGATCATGGAGAAAAACCAGTAAAAATACCTCAGGTATAAAGGTTTGTCAAATCCGTACATATGCTTCAGTGCGGCAATATCCGACGGACTGATGAACGGGTTCGTCTGCAGTTCGGCAAACGGATTGCCAAGCAGAGCGAACAGAAAAAATGCAATAATCGTAATGCCTATGAATTCCGGAATAATTATCATTAACCTTCGCAGAATGTAGTTCTTCATCCGATCCTCCCTGATGCGGGGGAGGGAAAAATCCCTCCCCTTTTGGCTTTAGTGCTTCTTTTCGAAATACCAGTAAGCGCAGTTCCAGGCGTATCTGTTTACTCCGCCTTTTGTGCCTACGTAGTTTTTAAGGTTTGCTTTTACCGCTTCGATTCTGATTCTTTCAAGCCACGGAATTTCGGGTATTTCGTCTGCAAATATCTGTTGGAATCTCCAGTAGTGTTTCTTCCTTTCCGCCCTGCTTAACGTGGTGGAGGCAAGGATTGTTTCCTTTGTTGCTTCTGCGTTTCTCCATCTGCTCCAGTTCAGGCCTTTCCATCCGTTTTCTTTTGTCGGAATCTGATCTTCCCTGTAAGAAAGCAGTGTGCCGGGGAACAGCGGGTCTTCGATCCAACCCGCACGGTACAGATCGACTTGCCCTCTCGGTACGATTCTTGTGTAGTACGTGACAAGCGGATACGCTTCGATCTTTGCATCGATACCGATTGCCTTGAGGTTTGCCTGAACGAACGTTACGATTTTCATTGACGAGCTACCCGTCGTGCTGCCCAACGTTACTCTGAATTCTTTCCCTTCTTTGTTCACAAGTATGCCGTTCGGGCCCATCTTCCATCCTGCCTCTCTGAGCAGTTCCCTTGCCTTGTCAGGGTTATATTTGTAAACCTTCATCTTAGGATAGAACGCCCAACTGCTCTTCATGATCGGGCCTCTGCAGAGCCCCGCTTTGCCGTCGTAAACTTCCTTGGAATATTCTTCTCTGTTTATCGCATATGCAATCGCCTGCCTCACGCGCTTATCCGCAAGGAACGGATTGCTGCAGTTCACTCCGATGTAAGTCATACCCTTTTCCGTTTCTCTCCACCTTACGACAAAGTTCTTGTTTCTGCTGAGGACTTTTGCCTGTTCCGGGTTCAAACTGCCGATGTCAACGGTGCCTGCAATGAGGTTTGCAAGGCGTGTGTTTGCATCGGGTATGTATTTTATTACTACTCTGTGAATAAGCGGTTTGCCCCACGGATAGTACGGGTTCGCAACAAGAGAAATATAAGAGCCGCGCACCCATTTTTCCACCATGTAAGGCCCGTCCGTTATCGGTTTTTCGTTAAAGCTGCAGCTGTTCAGCGCCGCAGGATCCTTGTCATAAATCGGTTTGAGTATGTGTGCCGGAAGAAGTGGCCTACCCAACACGAATTTGGGATCTATGCCTTTGTAATAATAAATAATCGTGTAGTCGTCAGGAGTTTCCACTTTTTCGATTACGTTGGATGACGTTCTGTTTACGATTCTTACCTTCGGATTTGAGAGCATCTCTTCTGTGAATACGGCGTCTTTTGATGTGACAGGCACGCCGTCCGACCATTTCAGCCCTTTTCTCAAATGAATCGTTACCTTTAGCTTTTTCTGTCCGTTTACCGTGTAAACTTCTGCGGTTCCGTTGTCAACCGACGGAACTTCTTTAGCTGCAAACGGGAATACCTCTTCGTTCTGGTTCAGCCCTACCATCGGTGCCGTTGCAAATGTTAAAGTATCGATTGCCGCACCTACAGTTGCAAGCGGTGCAAAAAGCGTGTCGGGCTCTGCGCCGGATGCGAGGTTGATTATCTGCGAATCCGTCGGAGGAATCAGCATCATATAGATTGCTTTCGCAACTTCGGCACGTGTTGCCGTATCCATAGGTGCGCACATTCTGCCTTTTCTGTACGTAAGAAGCTGATAATGGTTGTTGTATGCAAGCGTCATTGCCCCGATTGCATACTTCGGAATTTTGTTCTCGTCATTTGCAAAGCAAACGGGCTCGCTTATCTTTGCCGCATCGCTTGCCTTACCGAGAACCCTTACCAAAAGCACCGCAAGATCGCACCTTCTGATGCCAAGCGTCGGGCCGAATTTTCCTCCGCCTATACCTTTGATGTATCCTGCTTTTGCCGCAGCTTCCACATAGGGATACGACCAACGTGACGGACTTACGTCGCTGAACGTCGGTACGGCAGGCTTCACCAGCGGAAGATTCTTTGCAACAACCACCAATTTTGCGAACTGCTCCCTTGTTACCCCCTGTTCGGGTTTGAACGTTCCGTCCGGGAATCCCGAAATAATTCCCTTTCCCGCGAGATAGTTAATCTCGCTTGCCGCCCAGTAGTTTGCCGGGACGTCTCTGAATCCGTTGCCCGCATAGGCTACCGGCCGCACTGCGAAGAATACGAGCACGAGTAGCACGGCAAGGACTGCGGAGAGTACCTTTGTTTGTCTCTTCATGACAACCTCCTTTGTGATTTTTTAATATATAAAATATTTGTAACCAACATTTTTTATGAACTCGTCTCCTTTCGTTTTTTCTTTCGCGTAGAAATTCTCCGCTCCGTATTTTTCGACTTTTTCCGCAAAATTAGTTCCGTAAACGTTGTTTTCTCTTTTTTCGAACGGCACTTTACTTTTTAACATAAATTCAACGAGGTGGAATCCGAGACGCATCGGTTCGAATGCAGACGGGTTTTCCACGTAAAACTCACTTCCGTAGCATTTTTCTTTTGCAAACTTGCCGCTGCTCGGTGTAAATACGGCAGGTTTTGCAAGTAGCCCGTCAATTTTGAGATTTTTTACGAACGTTGTTAACTTTCCTGCATCGATAAACGGTGCACCGACTATTCTGAAAGGCTTTTGCGTGCCCCTCCCCACCGATACGTTAAACTCTTCCATAAGAACAAGCCCCGGGTAGAGCATAACCGCTTGAATATCGGGCAGATTCGGCGAGGGTGAAGAAAATGCCATTGCGGTATCGTAAAAATTCATTTCCCTTTTGTAGTTTTTGAGTTTTATCACGGACACGTCACCATCGAATTTTGCCGAGTAGAACAGTGCGAGTTCGCCCAGAGTGAAAGGGTAGACAAAAGGTATGAAAGGCGGTGCGACAAACGATGTTCTTTCTGCCGGGCCGCCGAAACTTTTTCCTTGCTGCAAATTCGGCCTGTCCAAAACGATAATTTTATATGCAAACCCTTTCCCTGTTTTTATGAGATTAAGCAGAGTGCTTGCGTATGTAAAGCACCTCACGGATACGTCCTGAATGTCTATAAAAAGCGTATCGATTTCCGAGAGTGCCTCTTTGCCGTCTTCGCCGTATAGAGAAACGATTTTTGTTTGGTTTATCGGATCCTTATACGAAGAAAATTTTTCGCCTTCGGCAAATTCTTCGAAATATCCGTGCTCTCCCGTGAATATGTAATCCGGGCGTATGATATCGACGCTTCTCTCCCAATGCTCGTTTACTCCGGAGATATTCGAAAACAATCCCGTTTTGCCTTTTTTCAAAGAAACGTCAAACTCTTCTATTCCGGCCTTAACTTTCATACGCTTTTACAAAATCGTTGTTAAATTTTTTCAATAGGTTTCGCGCTTCTTCCGCGCTTATTTTCTTTTTAATCGTAAGGCAGGCAATCCTTGCGTCTTTTGTTTCCATAACTCTTTCAAGAGCCTCTTCATAACTTGCCCCGGTAATTTGCGAAACGATTTCGGCCGCACGGCTTATCAGTTTTCTGTTTGTCGGCACAACGGCAACCATCAAATTGTCATACGTCCTTCCGAGTTTTATCATCGAAACGGTTGATACGATGTTAAGGATGAGTTTTTCCGCAGTTCCGGCATTGAGCCTTGTAGAACCTTTTACAAACTCTTCTCCGGTGCGTGCAATAACATGTATGTCAGCAAACGGGATTCTTACGTCGTTGCATGCAACAATCGCCGTTTTTGCCCCTATGGATTTTGCGAATGTCAATGCACCTATTACGTAAGGCGTCCTTCCGCTTGCGCTTATTCCTATTGCCATATCTTTTCTCGAAAACCCTTCTTTTCTCAAGTCTGAACCGCCGCTTTCCGCAGAATCCTCAGCCTGTTCTCTTGCCTCGAAAACAGCGTCTTTTCCACCCGCGATTACCGGTACGAACAATCCTTTCTCGTTGAACGTGGGCGGTATTTCGGAAGCGTCAAGCACTCCCACTCTTCCGCTTGTCCCGGCACCGACATAAAATATCCTTCCGCCGCTGTTGATCGTGTCTATCACGGCTTCCGTGAGTTTTGCTATCTCTTTTTCCGCTTTTTTTACCGCATCGAAAGCCTTTCTTTCGCTTTCGATCATTTCTCTTACGATTTCTTCGGTTTCTTTTTTATTCAGCATTTTTCTCCTCCGCAAGTTTTATTGCCGCAATTTCCATCGGATAA
>JALSNB010000325.1 GCA_026987225.1 Caldisericaceae bacterium | reverse complement strand
GAAATTACCTCTGAAAGGCGCAGAGCCTACACCTATTATCGGGAAAATCTTCACACCGGTTTTTTCGGAAAGTTTGTAAAGTTTGTAAACCGCAATTTTGTTTATTAAAACGGCACTCGCCAGCCCGTAATTCAGCGCCGGGTCAGAGCGGGCAAGAAAAACCCTCTGGTATTCCGTGTCTTTATCTGCAATGTAACGCTCCACAATGCTATCCGCATTGAGCATATGTTCCCTGTCTTCGATAAGAGGTATCACGTTTATCCGCTCCGGCATAAATTCGCCTATCCAGTCCTTTACCTGCATTCCGCCCACCGTTTTGTGCTGTTTCCCAACGACAAAATCCCTGTAATACGTGTAAATTCTGTCAATGGATTCCGCAGACGTCGTCATTGGCAGTATCACCTCGAAAATCGGTGCGATGTCCTCTCCGTAAAACACTTTCGCCGCATCGAACGAGCGCGGTATGCTCTCAAGCGTCTCGAGAAGTATCTTTGCTTCGGCCTTTTCGAACTCCGGATTCGGAACGCGCAGGGTAATGAAAAAATCTCTTCCTATTCTCTTTTCGGAGAAGAAAGAGCGGTATTTTGTGAGCAGCTTTTTAACGACAAAGTTGTCCACCTCTTTCCCCTCATAGTCCCACATCTGCTCGCGGCAACCGAGGTGAGAGAAAACGTAGTATGCCTCTTTGATTTCATCTTCCCCGCCAAGCTCCGCACTTTCCGCAAAAAACGGAAAGTTCACATTATCCGGATGCTGCGTGCTCATACATTTCGGCACTTTCCTCATTTCACCCTCCTTAAAATTTTTACATTATACGAAAAGCCCGCAAAATCCCAAACCCCGATTTTGTCCTACTGGTACCAGGTTACCTTTAGGAGATTTTTGATGGATTTTGCAATTTCCACCGGTGCAAAAACGGCTTGGAAATAGAGCGAACATTCAAACGATTTTATATTTTAGATTGAGTGTTTGCAAAAGGATATATTTGTAGAAGTCCAGTAATATACTACCTTTTTAAGGGATTATAGGGTGATTTGAAAGAATGTTTTTTGACGAATAAAGGATTATTGAGGTATGAAAATCGGGCGAATTTTGGTCAAAATTGCACATTTAAGAATGCAGATAAACAGAGGGTTTATCGATATATTATTTTTGAGGCAAGATTAAAAAATGTGGTAATTTTAAGAAATGCAGATAAAATCAATGTTTTAACATGACATTTAAACGCATTTTAAGCGATAAGTACCCCTAATTATATCTATTAAACCCGAATCGCAATTTTTAGGGGTATTTAAAGGGCAAATTCGAATTAAGCCTCTGTTTATGAGGGTTTTATTGGCATAACTTTTTTCCAAAAAATTGGTATCAAAGCACGTGCGGAAATTTTGTCTTCTCTTATGTTATTTCAAAAGAATACGAGTGCTTGCATGAATTTTAGTTGCATTTCTGTTATTTGGAAAAGATAAGCAAACTTGTAGGAATTTTTTTATATCCTTAAGACCTGTAAATCATAAAGTAATATACGTAAAATTTCATTTATATTCCTATGTTTTGCAATTGTCAG
>JALSNB010000324.1 GCA_026987225.1 Caldisericaceae bacterium | reverse complement strand
TGCAAGAACCTTTGTAATGGCTGCAGTAAGCGTTGTTTTACCATGGTCGATATGGCCGATGGTACCAATGTTTACATGCGGTTTGGTTCTTTCAAATTTTTCTTTTGCCATAGTTACCTCCTTATATTTCTCCTTTGGCTTTTTTAATTATTTCTTCCTGTACTGCAACAGGAACCTTTTTATAAGAATCAAATACCATCGAGAAAGAGCCTCTACCTTGCGTTAACGTACGCAAAGCAGTGGAATATCCGAACATATTGGAAAGCGGCACAAACGCATGAATAATAGCTACGTGCCCTCTTTCTTCAATGCCTTTAACTTCTCCTCTTCTCGCATTGATATTTGCAATTACATCACCCATAAACTGCATAGGAACAAGAATTTCCACTTTCATAACCGGTTCGAGCAGATACGGCCCAGCTTTCTTAACCGCATCCCTGAACGCTTTGGAAGACGCCACTCTGTATGCAAGTTCCGAAGAATCCACGGGATGGTAAGAGCCGTCTATAACATCCACTTCAACATCCGGAATCGGGTATCCGAGCAACGGACCACTTTCCATTGCAGAAAGAACGCCTTGCTGAATTGCGCCCATAAATTCCTTCGGTATCACGCCGCCTTTCGTTTTATCCTTAAAGATTAAGCCCTTACCGCTTTCTCCAGGCCTTACAAGCATTACCACGTGTCCGTACTGACCGTGTCCGCCTGTTTGCTTGATATATTTGCCTTCGGACTTAACTTCTTTGGAAATCGCTTCTTTGTAAGCAACCTGCGGCTTCCCTATGCGCGCTTCAAGTTTGTATTCCCTCAGCAACCTATCAGTAATAATTTCAAGGTGCAATTCTCCCATACCGGAAATAATTGTTTCCGACGTATCCTCGTCAAACTTTATTTTGAACGTAGGGTCTTCAATGGCAAATTTTGCAAGTGCAGCAGAAAGTTTTTCCTGATCAGCTCTTGTTTTGGGCTCTATTGCAACGGAAATTACCGGCTCCGGGAATTCCATCTTTTCCAAAACAACGGGATTATCCAGATCGCAGAGCGTATGTCCCGTATAAGTATCTTTCAAACCGACTATTGCTCCGAGTCCTCCGGCTTCAATATAATCCACATCTTCCTTTTTATTTGCGTGGAGCCTTAAAAGACGCGCAATCCTCTGTTTCTTTCCCGTTGTTGCATTAAGTACGTAGCTTCCCTTATGTAAAGTGCCAGAATACACCCTTATAAAGACAAGCGTTCCTACGTACGGGTCGGCCATTACTTTAAATGCAAGTGCAGCAAGCGGAGCATTCGGGTCAGGAGGACATTCAATTTCTTCCTCGGTTTTCGGATTTTTGCCGACAACAGCACCAACGTCAAGAGGGGAAGGAAGATAATCGTTGATTGCATTCAGAATCATCTGAATTCCTTTATTCTTATAGGAAGAACCAACAAACACGGGATATGCAAGATTATCAATCGTGGCACGCCTTATGGCCTTTTTGAGCAACTCCTCCGAAAGAGTTCCTTCTTCGAGATACACGTTCAGCGCTTCCTCGTCCACGTCCGCAACGGCTTCCATAAGTTCTTCTCTTCTCTTTGCAGCAATCTCTTCGTACTCTTTAGGAACATCCTCTATATCGTATTTTTCACCCGAAGGGTCTCTGAATATATAAGCTTTGTTTGCAACAAGGTCAATAACCCCGACAAACTCACTTTCCTCGCCGATCGGGAGCTCCATAACAAGCGGTTTTATGTTCAGTCGCTCTTTTATGCTTTGAAGAGTTCTGTCAAACGAAGCACCGAGCCTGTCCATTTTGTTGATATATATGATTCTCGGGACACGATGCTTGCTTGCCTGTCTCCAAACCGCTTCCGACTGAGCTTCCACCCCTTCCACGGCAGAAAATATAACAAGCGCTCCGTCAAGCACTCGCAGAGACCGTTCAACTTCCGCCGTAAAGTCAACATGCCCGGGCGTATCAATGATATTTATTTGATGTCCCTTCCAAAAACATGTCGTAACGGCGGACGTAATGGTGATACCCCTCTCTTTTTCCTGCACCATCCAATCCATTACGGTATTACCGTCGTCCACATTGCCTAACTTGTAAGTTCTACCCGTATAATAAAGAATACGTTCCGTAGTGGTAGTCTTACCAGCATCAATATGGGCGATAATACCGATATTTCTAATTTTGTTTAACGGGGTATCGATACTCACTCAGCTTCACCTCTTACCATCTGAAATGCGAATAGGATCTGTTCGCTTCGGCCATTCTGTGAACGTCCAATTTCTTTTTGTATGCTCCGCCTGTTTCATTCGAAGCATCAACAATTTCTGCCGCAAGTTTTTCGATCATAGACTTGCCTGCACGTTCCCTTGCCGCTCTGACAATCCATTTCAGTGCGACTTTTTCTCCCCTATCTTTTTCCACTTCAATAGGAACCTGATAGGTTGCACCGCCAACCCTTCTCGGTTTTACTTCCACAAGAGGGCGTACCTTTTCAAGTGCCGTTTCGAAAACTTCCAGCGGATCTTTCTTCGTCTTTTTCTTAACAATTTCAAGAGCGTTGTAAACAATCCGCTCGGCCATGCTCTTTTTACCGTCTTTCATTACATTGTTAATAAGTTTCTGGAGAATCACGCTACCGTAAACCGGATCGGGTGGTATCTCCCTTACGGTACTAATTTTTTTACGAGGCATTAAGCACCTCCCTTACTTTCTTTGGGCCTCTTGGTTCCGTATTTGGACCTGCCCCTCTTTCTGCCTTCAACGCCTGCAGCATCGAGTGCGCCTCTTACGATATGGTATCTTACGCCCGGAAGGTCTTTTACCCTTCCGCCCCTCACAAGCACCATCGAGTGCTCCTGAAGGTTATGTCCAATACCACCGATATAGGCGGTAACTTCCATACCATTAGTAAGCCTTACCCTCGCTATTTTTCTCAAAGCGGAGTTCGGCTTTTTCGGAGTAGCCGTTCTTACTTGAACGCACACTCCCCTCTTCTGAGGACACCCTTGCAACGCAGGAGTTTTACTTTTTTCTTTCTTGCTTTTTCTTGGCTTTCTTACCAATTGGTTAAATGTAAGCATTCACTATCCTCCTACTTCATTTTTTCTTTCACACAAGTTGCAATTATACCAAAACAAACAATCGTGTCAAGCAGAAACAAAAAAGGCGCACTTTCATGTGCGCCTTTTTTGCGAGATAATATTTACTTCTTTACGGTCTTTCTTTATTAATTATCTTTACATACACTTTTCTCTTTTCCGGATCCTTTCCTGATTTGATACCATCCACAGGAACAATCGCGTCAACGGTTTCACCGAGAGCGGGATATACGATAACGGATTTCGTAGAAGCAAGATATACAGGTATTATTTTGGACGGAATCGATATATTTATCGGTGCACGTGTCGCATAAGTTACGATATGCGGGAACGCAGCCTCAAGAATATATTTATATGCCCAGAAACTTTCGGAAACATCAGGGAATATTCTAATATTTTTTAGCCCGATATATTTGCTTACCTGAGGTATGTCTTCCCTGTAAAGCGCCCTGTCCAGCATTGTTACGAATTCGGCTCTCGTTACCGATTTGTTCGGCCTGAAAGTATGATCTTTATAACCCTGGATAAGCCCCGCCTTAACCGCCGTATACACATAACCGTTAAACCAATCGGATTGCTTCACATCAGTAAACAATTCTTCCTGCGGTATCTCCGGTTTTAACCCTCTGATTCTCACTAAGATTGCGGCAATTTCCGCACGAGTCGCAAAGCTGTTGGGTCTGAAAGTTCCGCTCTTGTCGCCAAACATTAATTTTTCGTAGAATGCCTTTTTTATGAAGGCAAATGCCCAATGTCTAACGGAAAGATCGGAGAACGGGGAAATGTGATTTACAAGATGCTCCGCATCAAGTCCCAGAGCCCTTGCAAGCATTGTAGCAATTTCGGCACGTGTTACCTTTTTGTTCGGCTTGAAGTTTCCGTCAGGATAACCGATAATGAAGTTATGATGGTAAACCTTCAGAACCACCTCGCAGTTTTCCGCTTTTATTGTTCTCGACAGAATGGATTCCTGGCCTTTACTGTCTTTCACGTCAATGGATACGGTATAAGTTCCTTCCTTAGTGTAATTGTGCAATAACGTGATAAACTTACCGCTCTCTTTACCGACTATTTTTTCGCTTCCGTCTCCGAAATCCACACTATATTCATAAGGAGCGGTGCCACCTGCAAATGTGAATACAAACTTGGAATTCGTTTTAATACAAACCCGTTCCGGAGGATTTATTGTAATATTTATGGAACTCGGATTAACAGGGGTAGGAGGATTATTCGGAGGATTAGGTTCAGTAGGATTTTTCGGACAAGATGGGTACGGTGCAAAAACAGTATTGTAAACTGTATTTGTCATTACAGGAACAGGTGTTTGATCGGATTTTACCGAGGAGGTATTCGTAATAAGTGTTGTCCCCATAAGAGTTTTTCTAACCATAACTCTAAAGGAAACATGCCCTGTTTCCCCGGGATGCACAACAGGAATTACCCAGGTAATCGTCCTGTTTTCTGGATGATAGACCCCGCCGTTATATATAACAAGTGTTGTTTCATCGAGGTTCGTATCAAGCGTGTCCGTTATGGTAACGTTTGTTGCATCCGCATTCCCGGCATTCCCGTAATAGTTAGTATAGGTAAGCCATGTTCCAGGAGCAACATTTCCTTCGGGTGATACGACTTTTTTCTGGTAAACGTGTTCCGGATCCCAGAATCTCGGAGATTTAACCTCAAAACTTGCCTCCGCTTGTTTGGTAGAAGTTTGATCCGAGCTTATGGTGGCCGTATTACGAACAATCGTGCCGAGAGGAACATCGTCTTTTATTTTTACGATCACGGTAATGCTTCCGCTCTGGTTTCTATCGAGTTTCGGAATGATCCACACGTTATTTCCCTGAGTGGGAGACGGATTGGCAAAGTAAAATTCCACTTCATTTGGCAACGTCTCTGTAATTTTTACGTTTGTTGCAGGAGCGTTTCCTATGTTTCTGTAATTTATCGCATATATCATAAGTTTTCCGGGTGCACCGGAAGTGGGATAAACAACTTTGTCTATCTGAAGTACGGGGGTTCCGCCTACCGTTGTTTTTTGAGTTGCGGAAATACGAGTAATTTCCGATGAATCCGCATATGCAATATTTGTAATCTCCGTTCCGTTCGGCAAAGAATCTAAAGTTTTTACGACAAGCTGAACAACAATCGATTCTCCTTCATGTAAAACCGAAGGATTCGGCGTCCACACAACGGTACCCGTATCACCCACCGCAGGAGCAGTGATATTCCCGCTTCCGCTCACAAATTGTGCGGATACGAATGTTGTGTGCTGAGGAACTTCATCTGTAATCACAACATTTGTTGCATCCATATTTCCACTGTTTTGCACGGTAATCGTATAAGTAATGTTGCCACCGGCCTGCACCGGATCGGGACTGTCGGTTTTTGTAATGTGAAGGGCAGGGGCGGAGCCGACGGTTGTATCTTGGGATGCACTGATAGGAGATACTTCGTCCGAAGATACGGAAGCGGTGTTATTGATCACAGTTCCGTTCGGAAGAGGAGAATTGGTCTTAACGACTATTTCCAAAACGAGAGGCGTTCCTACGTTAAGCGTTCCGTTAAGAGTCCATTTAACGGTGCCCGTGTTTCCAGCACCTGGGTCTGTTATCGTTCCTGTTCCTCCGCTTAGGAATTGAGCCGATACGAATGTTGTATTTGTGGGAACATCATCGGTAATGATAACGTTGTGAGCATTCATATTACCGTCGTTTGTTACTGTGATATGATAGGTAATGTTATCGCCTGCCTGAACGGGATCCTGCAGATCGACTTTGCTGATATGAAGCACGGGTTTGGATTGTATCGTTGTATCTTGAGTCGCATCTTTTCCTGTAGGATCTTCATTACAGGAAACATGGGCAGTATTATGGATTACGGTGCCGCTATCAAGAGGAGAATTTGTTTTGACTATAAGTTCAACTGCAAATTCTTCGTTTGGTGAAAGCGTTCCGTTAAGAGTCCATTTAACGGTGCCTGTGTTTCCAGCACCTGGGTCTGTTATCGTTCCTGATTTTGTTATGAAGCGTGCGGAAAGGAATGTCGTATTTGCAGGAATGTTATCCGTTATTACGACGTTGGATGCACTCTCGTTTCCGGTATTACCTACTGTTATCGTATAAACGATATTATCACCTGCCTCTACGGGGTCTTGGGAATCCGTTTTGGTAATCGTAAGAGTGGGAGCGGAGCCAACCGTTGTATGAGCCGTAGCCTGCTGAGGATTGGTCTGGTCGGAATCAATGGTTACAGTATTCGTAATATCGATTCCGTTAGGTGTCGGGGCTTTGATTTTTGCATTAATCGTAATCGTATGATGAACTCCGTCGTTATGAACAGTTCCTATGGTCCACTGGTTATTTGTTCCGGAATCAGGCGAAGGATTTGCAGATACGAATTCAAGGTTAGGATCATAGCTTTCCGTAATAACCGTACCTGTAGAGTCCATAGTACCGTCGTTCCAGTATTCTATCGTATAGGTGATCGTATCTCCGGCATTTGCACTGCTCGGAGCGGTTTTTGTAATGTGAAGGGCAGGGGCAGAGCCGACGGTAAGCTGATTTGTTGCCTGTTTGGGAGCGGTTTCATTGCATGAGATCGTCGCACTGTTTTCTATTACGGTTCCGTTATCAAGAGGATTTTCTATGGAAACTTCGAACGATGCGGCGTGATTTACACCGTCATTGCTCAATGTCCCTACGATGAACTTGATATTCGTTAAGTTATGGTCGGTACCGTCTCCGGAATCGACAGGCGTATAATTCCAGCTTGTACCGTTATCATTCGAGTATTTCACGGTAACGCCGGATTCCGTTGCAACGGATCCCACAACAAAATAAGTGTGTTGCGGTATTTCATCCGTTATCTCGGTGCCCGTAGCAAATTCGTTACCGTTATTTGAGTAGTTAATAGTATAAGTAATTTTTCCACCGGGGGTTGCAGGATCAGGATCAGGTACTGAATCTTTCGAAAAATTCAAATTCGGTTGAGATACAATTCCGGTATTTTCGGTATCCGTTGCGGGATTTCCCTCGTTAAACGAAACTGTTGCTGTATCGCTGATGGACGTCCCGTTTTTTACATTGTCGGGTATATGAACGACAATGGTAATAGTACCGGA
>JALSNB010000323.1 GCA_026987225.1 Caldisericaceae bacterium | reverse complement strand
AAAGAAACAAGAATAGCCACAATAAAAATAATAGCGGCAAGGGTTTTTAAAATTACTTTGTCTAAAAACGATATTAAAAATACGGCAAGAAATAGAAAAAACAAAAATAGCAGTGTGCTGTGAAAATAAACGGATAGCGCGGCAAATATCCCGCATATTTCGCTCAGTAGAAGCAATAAGCCTGGCATTATCCTACGGTAATCAAATCCTTAATTTTCTCAAAAGTTTTTTCTCCTATACCGGACACTCTCGTTATATCGTGAATTGTTTTAAATGCCCCGTTAGTTTTCCGATATTGAATTATTGCATTTGCCTTTACCTCACCGATACCGGGCAATTTCTGAAGCGTATTTATATCGGCAGTATTGATATTAATCTTTCCGGAATTCGTACCTTTAGAAGTTCCTCCTTGTTGCTCGGTTCCGCTACTTCCCTTCTTTGGCACTATAATTTCTTCTCCGTCCGTAATTTTTCGTGCAAGGTTTATTGCTACAAGATCCGCATCTTCATTCGGCCCTCCAGCTTTCTGAATCGCATCTTTTACAATACTATCCTGCGGTAATTTATAAACATCCGGATTCTTTACCTCACCGGTTACATATACTGTAAGCAAACTATCGTTTTTGTCTTTTGCGGAAGACGCATTCCGAATCTCAAAATTTTGTGAATTAGCTTTAATAGAAGAAAAATTATTCTGCTTAACACCGCTTTTAAAACCGTATATTCGTCCTGTTCCAAAAGCAATAATTGCAACAAGTATCGTTAGGATTATCCATTGTTTCGGAGAAATATCATCCATTAATTAATGTATCTCCCTGCATTGATATTTACAGTTTCACCGGAGATATAATCGTTTTCTATCAAACACACGATTAAGTGTGCTATCTCTTCCGGTTTTGCAAAACGTCCGTTCGGGGAAAGTGATTCGAGCGCTTTCCTTTGTTCATTGCTCAACCCCATGAACAGATCAGTATCTACGGGCCCGGGGGCAACTGCATTCACATAGATACCCTTGGAAGTAAACTGAGAAGCAAGGGCTGCTGTTATTCCAATGATACCTGCTTTTGATGCGGCGTATGGAACGCCCACAGTACCACCGTTTCTTCCTGCAATGGACGACACATTTACAATCTTAGCAGGCGGATTTTTTAACAAAAACGGAACGGAAAAACGGCACACATTAAATACACCTTTTAAATTTACGTCTATTGTTTTGTCCCACGTTTCCTCTTTTGTTTCAAGGAAGGGTTCTTTAATCAGAATTCCTGCATTATTTACAACGATATGAATGGAGCCGAAATCACTTACGATTTTATTTATCGTATTTTCGACTTGTTCAAAATTTGAGACATCACACCGATAAATACGGGCCTCTACTCCCTTTTCAACAGCCATCTTCTTTACACTTTCGGCATCAGACTTATGGGAATTATAGATAATTGCAACATTTGCCCCTTTTTCCGCAAGAAGAAGCGATACGGCTCGCCCGATTCCACGAGATCCACCGGTGATAATTGCAGTTTTTCCTTTAATATCCATAGCACACCTCCTTTACTCACTTTAAAATTATACCTATAATAAATGCACAGTCAAATATTTGGGAGGCAAGCGAATGAAAATTCTTGTTATTTCGGATGTTCACGGAAATTTGGAGGCATTAAACGAAGTTTTAAAATTGCCGCACGATTTGGTTATATTTGCAGGCGATATTGTAGATTACGGGCCAAGGCCTGCAGAATGTATAGAAAAAATTAAAGATATTGCGTTTAAAGCCGTGAGAGGCAATCACGACAACGCAGTTGCTTTTAATACTGACTGCGGATGTTCGCCTGCAATGCACAACCTTTCCGTTGTTAGCAGAGAATACACAAAAAGAGTTGTAAGCAAAGAGCAAATCGAGTTTTTAAAAAACCTTCCCCTGAAGGCTCAATTTGAATTAGACGGCAAAAAGTTTTTTCTCGTACATGCGTCAAATAGCAATCCCCTTTTCAAATATATGAAGGTTTCCGACACTTCGACGGAAGAATTTAAAAAAGAATTCGGAGATATTCAGGCCGATTTCATCATATACGGGCATACGCACTTCCCTGTTTTAATAAAAAATGTAGTAAAAGGCGTAATTATAAATCCGGGGAGCGTCGGACAGCCAAGAGACGGAGACCCGAGAGCAAGCTGTGCCTTAATCGATACAAGAACAGGTGATGTAGAAATAAAAAGAGTTTCCTATGATATCAAAAAAGTCGAAAGGCAAATTAAAGAAGTCAATTTACCGAAGCCCCTCATTACAATATTGGAGAACGGCTCTTAACGATTTGATTATTTAACAAAGCCTGCTAAAATAATAGTGAAATATGAAAGAAACTATAAACGAAGAATTGGCTTTAAAAAATAGCGAACACATTCCGTTCATTATGGGTGTAATGGACAGGAATATACGGATTATTGAAAAAGAGCTAAATGTTAAAATAACGTTGAGGGACGAAAAACTATTTATAAGCGGTGAAGAAAGCAACGTTAAAAAAGCCAAGGAGTTAATAACGGATATTGAACATCTTGCTAACAAGCATTACAATTTTTCAGCGGAAGAACTCATATATTCCGTTCGAAACAAGAAAAAAGGCTTTTTGAAAAATATACCCGATACGGCAATTATAGTGGATACCAAGGGTAGAGAGATCGTTCCGAAAACTTTTGGCCAGAGAAAATACGTGGAAGCCGTTCTGAAGAATCACATCACATTTGCCATAGGGCCGGCAGGAACCGGAAAAACATTTCTTTCCGTTGCACTCGCCGTAAAATATCTTCTCAGCGGGGAAGTTAACCGAATTATACTAACCAGGCCTGTTATTGAAGCAGGAGAAAAACTCGGATTCCTTCCAGGAGATATTCAGCAAAAAGTAGATCCGTATTTCAGGCCTATCTACGACGCACTGTATAGTTTTCTCGGACAGGAAAAAACGTTCAAGTTTTTAACCAATAAAACGATAGAGATTGCACCTCTTGCGTATATGCGCGGAAGAACATTGAGCGATGCGTTTATCATACTTGACGAAGCACAGAACACCACATTTTCCCAAATGAAAATGTTTTTAACCCGGCTTGGCGAAGGCTCTAAAATGGTAATAACAGGCGACGTGACTCAAAGCGACCTTCTTCCCATGCAAGGAGAGGACGGGCTTAAAGCCGCAGCAAAAATACTCAAAAACATCAAAGGCATAGCTTTTGTATATCTTACGGAAGAAGATGTTGTGAGACACAAACTCGTTCAGCAGATCATCGAAGCATACGAAAAGAGAGAAAATGGCAAGGAAAATAAATAGGCTATACAGAAACGACATTTTTAGCCATAAACGTTTTTCCATATCAATAAAAGAAAACATTGTTTCCATTGGGATTCTCATTGCGCTGGCAATAGTTTTATTCGTTGCAATATTTTTCTCGTATTTCCCGAGTAACTTAAAAGTTAAGGTGGGCCAGGTAAGTAACGAAAACATTATAGCGCCAAGAACATTCACTTACATAGATACGACCAAAACGGCAGAACTAAAAAAGAAAGTTGCGGAGTCCGTACCGCCGGTTTACAGGCTTGATACTTCAAAAGAAAATGAAGTGCTTAATAACATAGATACGTTATTCGACAATATTGAAACCACGCTAAATTCCACAAAGAGTGTGGTGGAAAAGCGCAAAAAACTAATGCAGATATTTCCTAATAATAACTCATTCGCCGATTTGATACTAAACGAATCTACGGATCAAATAGAAAAAATGCACAAATTTATAAAATCCGTACTCTACAAATTAATGATAATGGGTGTAAAAAGTAACAGTATAAACGAATCGATACAAATCGGTGTCGATGAAATAGACAAATCTAACTTTAAAGATAGCGAAAAACAATTTCTTTCGTATGTTTTAACAAAAACAATTCAGCCAAACCTAATTTACGACAAAGAAGCCACCGAAAATGCAATTCAAAAAGCAATAAGTTCCATACCTCCGGTTAAGGTGACGATAAACAAAGGAGACATTATTGTTAAAAAGGGAGAGGTAATTACTCAAGAAAAGTACCAAATACTTAGCGCCGTAGGACTTGTCAGAACAAAAAACGACTGGAAAGTAGTGGTAAGTATAATAATTTTCATTCTTATGTTCCTCGGAATTTCTTATACGGCAATGTTAAATTCCGGAAAAATGACAAAGCGGAAAAGAACAAAGAGAACGGCAGAATTTGCAATCATTATCGTTATATCTTACATCTCCTTCTTTTTGTTAGAGCCAATCTCTCCATTTCTCATACCGATCCCATTACTTGCACTTATCATCTTTGCATTTTTTGATATTACAAGCGCACTGCTCATATCGATAAGCTTTACGTTCCTGCTTACACTCCCGATGGATACTAAATCATATTTGCTTTTTGCAATACTTATTTCGGTTTCGGTATCGCTTTTCATACTGAGAAAATTCTCAAAAATGCTTACACTAATATACGCAAGCATAGCAGGAGGCATAACGTTTTCAGTTATAGCATTTCTCGTAGGAATAATTCAAAAACTTCCGTTAAAAGAAGTTGGAATTAATACGACATACGCATTCACAAATTTCTTTGGCGCAGGAATCCTCACTCTCGGAATAGTTTTTATTCTTGATCACATATTCAATGAAGCAACGGTAATAAGATTACTTGAATTAAGCGATACAAATACACCTCTGTTAAGGCAACTGTTGCTAAAAGCACCTGGAACCTACCAGCATAGCATGAATGTAGCAAGCATAGCAGAATCGGCAGCTGCAAGAATAAATGCGAATTCATTGCTAACAAGGGTAGGGGCATACTATCACGACGTAGGTAAAATGCTTCATCCGTATTACTTTACAGAAAACCAAATAAATATCCCGAACATTCATAACACAATTACCCCGAACCTGAGCAAAACAATAATAATAAATCATGTAAAAGACGGCATTCAGATTGCCAAAAAATACAGATTGCCGGATGAAATAATAAACTTTATTGCAACCCATCACGGGACTACGGTCGTTTCCTATTTTTATCACAAAGAAAAAGAGAAAAATCCAAATGCCGATAAAAACGACTTCAGATACCCGGGGCCAAAACCCCATTCAAAAGAAGAAGCGATTCTCATGCTTGCAGATGCGACCGAGGCGGCAACTCACGGCATGAACGATCTGAATAGAGACAAAATAGAAAAAATTGTCAAGAACATTATCAAAGACCGAATAGAAGACGGGCAATTGGACGAATCCAGTTTGACAATGGGCGAATTAAAAGAAGTAACGGATTCATTTGTAAAATCACTTATTAATTTCTATCACAAAAGAGAGGCGTATCCAACAGAGGAAAATGCTAAAAGTTGAATTTTCAAATACCACAAGAAAATATAAAGCGGACGAAAAAAAGTTAAAATCGCTTGTAAGAGAAATTGCACGCTATTGCAAAGAAGATAACGGCATAGTAAGCATCTCTTTTGTGGGTAAAAAGAAGATCAGAGACATAAACAAAAAATTCAGGGGTATAAACAAGCCCACAAACGTTATATCTTTTCCGTTTATGGATTTTGCGGGCGATACAAAAATCATCGGAGATATTGTGATATGCCCGGAGGTTGCAAAAGAGCAAGCATTAAAAGAGGGAAATAAATTTATAGAATACGTTGCATTCCTTATAATTCACGGATTTTTGCACCTGTTAGGATACGATCATGTAGAAGAAGACGAAAGAATAAAAATGGAAAATTTAGAAGAAAGTATATTCAAAAAAATTCATATACCACATTTTTTAAAGGAAGGTGATATTTAGATGGAGCCGTCGAGTTGGGGCTATATAATTCTGGAATTTGTGCTTCTGATTGCATTCTCTGCTTTTTTCTCAGGCATGGAAGCTGCACTTCTTTCCGTTTCAAGAATAAAATTAGAATCAATGGCAACAAAGGGTTCGAAAATTGCACAAAAAATATTGGATTTAAAAAAGAACCCGGAAAAATTTATAAGCCCCATTGTTCTTGGGAATAACTTCGTTAATATTCTCGCATCCGTTCTTGCAACCTATTTTAGCGTGATCATTGCAAAAACCCACAATCTTTCCACAACCACATCTCTTACTATAACCACAGTAATTTTAACAGTCGTTATCGTAATATTCGGAGAAATGATACCGAAAAGTGTGGCTGCATATAATCCGGAAAAATTTTCTCTTTCCTTTTTCTATATTTTTTCTTTCTTCTGGTTGGTACTTTTTCCGTTCGCATGGCTGCTATCAGAAATCTCAAAAGGATTTCTACTGCTCTTCGGCATAAAAAGGAATGTAAAAACAGTATTCAAAAATCCGGAAGAACTTATAATGATGCTTCACCTCGGAAAAGAAGAGGGGATAATCGAAAAGTCCGAAGAGAAAATGATATTCAGCATATTCGAATTCGGAGATACACTCGTAAGAGAAGTAATGACCCCTCGTGTCGATATGGTTACCGTTCCGATTAATGCAAGGCTTGACGAAATCCTTAGGATTATTGTAGAAAGTAATCATTCCCGCATTCCCGTATATAAAGGAAAAATCGATAATATTGTCGGGATTCTCTATATAAAGGATTTATTCAAACTGTTTCTTTCCGGAAAAGATAAAGAAAAAATAAATTTAAAAGACATTTTGAGACCTGCTTATTTCGTTCCTGAAACAAAAAGAGTTGATGAACTTTTCAAAGAAATGCAAAAGAAAAAAATACAAATCGCAATTGTATTTGACGAGTATGGCGGCGTTTCGGGACTCGTTACGATGGAGGATCTGTTGGAAGAAATTGTCGGTGAAATTCAGGATGAATACGAAGTAGAAGAAAAAAGTTTTCAGAAAATAGGCAACAACGCATACCTTGTGTCAGGTATGATGAGCATAGATGATTTTAATGAAGAATTTAATACGAATCTATCCGATGAAGAAGCAGACACAATCGGAGGAATAATACTCGAAAAATTAGGAAGATTACCCCGTCCCGGAGAAGAAATTGATGTGGAAAATTTTAAATTCATAGTAAACAAAATTCGTGGAAGAAGAATAGTTCAGATAAAAGTTATTACAAAGAATAAGGAGGCGAAATGAACAAAGATAAACTCATTGAAATGGCTAAAGAAGCAAGAAAAAATGCATATGCACCATACTCAAATTTCAAAGTCGGAGCCGCACTGCTTACAAAAAGCGGTAGAGTATT
>JALSNB010000322.1 GCA_026987225.1 Caldisericaceae bacterium | reverse complement strand
TTTTTGAATAGAATCCCAATAATCCGTAAAATATGGCAGAAAACAGTGCGAGAACAAGCCCAAAAATAGATTGACGTCCCATATTGTTTGGCAAGAATATCAAAACTCCGCCGAAAAATGCAAGAAACATTGATAGCAAAGTAATTTTGTTGAATGGCTCTTTCAAAAATATAACGGATAAAAATATCGTTATTATAGGGCCTAAATAGTAAATTATTACGGCATTACCTATACTTGTTTTTTGCACAGCCCAGAATAAAAATATCCAGTTAAGCGCAAGCATAAGACCGGAAAATATTAAAGGCGAAACATTTTTGAGATTGAAAAGTTCTTTCTTGCCTATTGTTTTTACGGCATATATAAAGACAAATGGAAATGCGAATAGTACCCTGAATAGTATGAAAACCGGGGACGGAAGGTTACACCAAATTGCAAATATAGGTATGGAGCCCCATATAAAAGTGGCTCCGACCATCTCTGCCAAGCCTCTGTTTTTCATTTATAGGTTTAGCCGTGAAACAGCGTCGAGCAACAGATTGCTTCTTTCCCCGTTTTTGTAGTGCATTAATCCGTTTATTGCAATCATTGCCGCATTATCAGTGGAGAAGCCTTTTTGCGGAAAGTATACCGGTATTTTTGATCTTGTTTTAAATTTTTTTCTCAGTCTTTTGTTGGCCGATACTCCTCCTACAATTCCTATTCCTTTTACTTTGAGCGCTTTTGCAGCCTTAAGTGTTCTGTTAACAAGAATATCGGTAAGTGCATCTTCGAAGCTTGCGCAGATATCTGGCAAATGAGTTTTTAATTCTTTTTCATGTTTTTTCAGGTAATAAATTCCGGCGGTTTTTAACCCGCTAAAACTAAATTCGTACGGGTTTTTTAAAGAAAGCCTCGGAAAATGAAAAAACGATGGGTCTCCTTTTTCTCCTATTTTTTGAATTACAGGCCCTCCGGGATATTCGAATCCGAGTGCTCTTGCAAATTTATCCAGTGCTTCTCCGGCTGCATCATCTCTTGTTTCTCCGATAAGTTTATATCTTATATGTTCTTCCATTAAAACAAGTTCGGTGTGTCCTCCCGAGACTATAAGGATAAGAAGCGGAAATTCCACTCTTTCAATATTTAAAGGCTTATTATTTATAAATAACGAGTATATGTGCCCCTCAAGATGGTTTACTCCTATTAGAGGAATTTCTTTTGCAAATGAAATTGCTTTTGCGGCCTCAACTCCTATAAGGAGGGAACCGATTAGCCCGGGGCCGTAAGTTACGGCGATTAGATTTAAATCATTCAGAGTCCTGTTGGCTGACTTTAACGCTTCTTCTATCACGTATCCGATAAGTTCTGCATGTTTTCTCGAAGCAATTTCCGGAACAATACCGCCGTAATCCTTGTAGAATTGTGTTTGAGATGAGAGCACGTTGCTTAGTACTTCCCCTTTTTCATTAATTATGGCAGCAGCCGTATCGTCGCATGATGTTTCAATTCCTAAAATATTCATTTATTACCTTCCTCATTAAATATCCGTTTTCGTTGTTGTTATAATAATTTTCCAATTCTTCCCGTATTTCAAACCCTAATTTCGAATACAGAGCTTGTGCGATTTTGTTTGTTTTTCTTACTTCGAGATATATTTCGTTCTTATGTGCTTTTTTTGCCTTTTTTATTGCAAATTCAATCAGTTTTTTGCCCACTCCTTTTTTTCTGTAGTCGGGATGGACTGCTATATTAACTATATGGAGCTTATCTCCTTCGTCCCATAATCCGATAAAACCTATAACTTTTTTCATCCATCTCGCAACGAAGTACTCGGACTTACCATTAAAAAGATAATCCATAACAAACATTTCTTTAGGCCATGGCGTTTCATAACTCATTATCTCTATTTCGTATATCTCATTGAAATCTTTTGTAGTTGCTTTTTCTATTTTCACGGATAGTTTCATTTTCTTTTTTTAAACAGTAAATCTGTTGAACGAAGATAAATCGGTTTTAGTGCAAGGGGGTCTTTATAAATCTCTCCCTTTTCGAGTTCCGTTTTTGCATATTTTAGCAGTTGTTCCCCGCTAACGCTTACAACGTTTATTTTTCTGCCGAATTCATTCTCTATTTTCTTTACGGAGTATATTTCTTTACTGTCTATTTTGTCCATTGCAGTGCATTTTAGTTCTCCTGTCATTTTACCGTTTTTAAATTCTGCTGTGAAAAATTCGTTTCTTCCTGCGGGGAGAGCGACCGTTCCGTTTTGTACTATATTTCCTATGAGTTTAACGGAGTTTATCGCAACAAGCGGTATGGATAAAGAATAGGCGATTATTTTTGCTTCAACCACGGTTATTCTTGTTCCCGTGAAACTGCCGGGCCCGTTTACAACAGCTATTGCTCCTATATTATTAGGCTTTATTGAAAACGCTTTTAAAAAACTTTCTATTATGAACAGAATGTTGTTCGGAAATTTTTTAGGCGGATTTTCCCTAACAGAAAAATATTCTCCGTTTTTACTTTCAAACGCAATCAGTGTAGGTGAAAATGCATTGTTAATTGCAAGCATACTGCTATTCATCGATACAAATCTCCCTATCTTTTTCCCCAGTCTTTTTTATTGTGACTTTGATATTCGGTTCGATAATTTTCTCTACCTTTTCCGCCCATTCAATTACTATTATCCCTTTTCTTTCGATATATTCCAAAAAGCCTATCTCGTCTAATTCTTCCGGATTTTCTATTCTGTAAAGGTCAAAATGATATAAGGGAAGTATTCCTTCATATTCTTTTATGAACGTAAAAGTGGGGCTTACCGCTGTTTCGTTTGTTTTCAAAGCGTTTGCTATTCCTTTTACGAACGTAGTTTTCCCTGCTCCGAGCTCCCCTTCGAGGAATATGATTGTATTTTCGTTTTTACCGATTAATTTTTTCGTTATCTCTTCGGCGATTTTTATTGTCTCGTCTGCACTATGCGTTTTAATTATTTTTTTCATACCGTATAATAATATCAAATATGCGTGATTTATAAAATATCGTTGATTTTGCTATAATGCTTCAGAGGAGGCAATATATGGAACGTGGCAATAAAATAATTTTGAATTTTCAGAAAAACGAAATCACAGAACATTATATATATAACTACCTTTCGAAACATGTAAGAGGTAAAAATAAAGCAATACTTGAGAAAATAGGAGAAGACGAACTTAGGCATTATCGTGAGTGGAAGGAATATACCGGAGCGGACGTGCCAAAAAATAACTTTAAAATCTTCTTCTATATTTTTTTATCAAAGTTGTTCGGTATAACTTTTGCCATAAAACTCATGGAAAACGGAGAAAGAGTTGCAGAAAGTGCTTACAGAGAAGCCGAAAAAGTTTATCCCAAAGCAAAAGAAATTCTTAAAGAAGAGGAAATACATGAAAAAATGATTATAAATATGATAGAAGAGGAAAAATTAGGTTATATAAGCTCAATTGTGCTTGGTTTAAATGACGCGCTTGTCGAAATAACAGGAACACTTGCCGGCCTTACTTTTGCACTTCAAAACTCTACGACCACCGGCGTTGCAGGAATGATCACCGGAGCTGCAGCTTCGCTTTCCATGGCGGCTTCGGAATATCTTTCTCAAAAAGCGGATAGCAAAAATACAAAAAGCAACCCTATGAAAGCCTCGCTTTACACATTTATTGCTTATCTTACAGTAGTTTTTGCTCTTGTTTTGCCATTCTTTTTCATAAGAAACTACGTTTTGGCATTTTTTATTTCTCTTGTTGCTGGGTGCTTGGTGATCTTGATATTTTCTTTTTTTGTTTCCGTCGTGCAGGATCGGCGTTTCGGTTCGATATTCATTGAAATGGTATTTATTGCAGGAACGGTTGCCATAATCTCGTTTTTAATAGGCAGTGCCGCAAGGAGGATTTTTCATATCAATGTGTAAAGGGGTGATTGCATGTTGAGCTTTTTTGATAAACTCCCCGTTACTCCTATGGTTAACGAAATTCTGCGTGCAACTGTTGTTTTTTTAATATCCGTCCTTACGCTAAAAATTCTGGAATTCATCCTGATTAAAAAACTCGGCAAAATTGCCGAAAGAACAAAAACTTTATTGGATGATTTGTTTGTTTACCTTATTAAACGTTCCATGGTATTTTTCTATGTCGGCGCCATATATATAGGATTATTGCAGATTCACCTTGATTCTCGGTTGCAACGCATAATCAACGTATCTTTAAAAGTTCTGGTATCTATTTATATCGTATTTATACTGATCGTTGCAATAGATTGGTTTGTGGAAAAATATATATCTTTAAGCGCCGGAAGTAGCTTAAAGCAACGTTCCTTTAAAGGCGCAATGAGCGTACTTAAAGTTTTGGTTTATACTTTCGGTTTAGTGTTAATACTGGATAATTTGGGCGTAAATGTTACCGCCCTAATTACGGGGCTCGGCATATCCGGTATTGCCGTGGCACTTGCCGCTCAGCGAATCTTGGGAGATCTGTTCAACTATTTTGCAATTATTTTTGATAAACCTTTCGAGGAAGGCGATTTCATATCTTTTAACAATTTTGCAGGTACCGTTGAACATATAGGATTAAAGTCAACAAGAATAAGGAGTTTGAGCGGAGAAGAGATCGTTGTATCAAACACGAGCCTTATAAACGAATACATCCAGAACTTTAAGAGAATGAATAACAGGCGAGTTGTTTTTAAGATCGGGGTGATTTACGAGACACCGATGGAAAAATTAAAAAGAATCCCGCAAATTATTAAAACCATTATTGATGGGATAAACGGTGCCACATTCGACAGATGCCATTTTGTAAACTTCGGAGATTTTAGTCTTGATTTCGAAACCGTTTATTATGTGGAAGACAGCGATTATTTGCGCTACATGAATATACATCAGGAAATAAATCTAAAAATTACCGAGGAATTTAACAAGGAAGGCATAGAATTTGCCTATCCGACGCAACTTATATATTTAAACAAAGAGGTGAAAAGTGAAAATTAACGGAAAAAAAGCGCTTGTCGTAGGTGGTTCAAGCGGAATCGGCAGGGAATTTGCACGGTTCTTTGCAGAACAATCTCTTGATGTTGCAATTATTTCTCGAAATAAGGCCAAGCTCGAGAGTGCAAAACAGTTTATAGAAAAATTCAATAGAAATGAAAGCAAGATATACGCTTTGCAGGGAGACGTAACGAGTGAGGCGTTTGGAAAAGTTATCGATGAAACATTAAGCAGTCTTAATGGAGTTCCGGACTATGTCGTTTATACTGCGGGAGTTGCTTTTCCGAGAAAATTTGCCGAAATTCCTTTTGACAATTTTGTGCAATCCGTGAATACGAACTATTTAGGTTTTGTAAAAACGATGCACCATTTACTTCAACATTATACGGATAAAAAGATAAATGTAATTGTAATTTCCTCAATGGCGGCTCTTATAGATACTTTCGGATACACAACGTATGCTCCGACTAAAATTGCTTTGCGCTCTTTTGTCAAAGGTCTTTCATACGAATATAAAGATATTTCCTTTTATGTTGTTTACCCGATTGATACGCTTACAAATCAACTAATCAGTGAGAACGAGACGAAACCTCTTGAAACGTTTTTGATTGACGAATCAGGGGGCATAACTACGCCGGATAGAATTGTTTCCTACACTATGAGCATTGTTGCTAAAAACGGTAAGAAAAATTTTTATGAGATTATTCCGGACGGACGGTTTGTATATTTGGTGTCAAAGGTGTTTCCGTGGGTGATAGATTTAGCTGTGAATAGCGCTCTCGGTAAAGCCCAGAAAATAAGGAAAGAGGGACGTGAAAGAGAAGTTCTAAACAAAATGATTGAGCGTTACAGAAAAAAGTTTGAAGAGTATGAACGTAAAAGAAATAAAACATAACGCGATTTGTCGGGTAATCCGTAACGGATTGAGTTTTTTGTGATTTAAAGTATAATGCTTATATGAAATATATTGCTCTTTACAGAAAATACCGCCCTCAGCTTTTTGAAGACGTTGTTGAGCAACAAACTGTTGTTAAAATACTTCAAGAGGCGCTGAAACAGAAAAAAATTGCTCATGCATATCTTTTTGCAGGGCCAAAAGGTACCGGTAAAACTTCCATTGCGAGAATATTTGCTAAGGGGTTGAACTGCGAGAAAGGGCCCACCCCGACTCCGTGTATGAAATGTACTCAATGCCTAACCATTACGAATGGTACTAACCTTGATGTAATAGAAATCGATGCTGCTTCCAACAGAGGAATAGACGAGATTAGGGACTTAAAGGAAAAAGTTCAATATGCACCTGTTTCTGCTCGGTATAAGGTTTATATTATCGATGAAGCACATATGCTTACCATGCAGGCGTTCAATGCGTTACTGAAGACTCTTGAAGAACCTCCGCATAATGTAGTGTTTATTCTTGCTACTACCGAACCGCAGAAAATTCCGCCTACAATTATTTCTCGTTGCGAACGGTTCTATTTTAAGCCGATTTCATTGAAAGGCCTTACAAATAAAGTTAAAGAAGTTGCCGAAAAGGAAGGCGTGGAGATAACGGACGGTGCGGCTTTGCTGATAGCAAGATTTGCGACCGGTTCACTGCGTAACGCCCTAAGCCTTCTTGATCAGGCCATAACGGTTTTCAATAAAATAGACGAAAATGGCATAAGGGAACTTATCGGTGTGCCAAAAGACGAACTATTAAAAAACTTTCTTGATACGATAATTAGAAAAGAACCAGACTCGGCACTTTCCATAGTAAGAGATATAGAGCAGAGCGGTAAAGACGGCAAAATTTTTGTCACGGAATTCCTTAACTATTTGCAAAAATTGCTTGACGGGAAAATTCTTGGTTTTAGCGAATTAGTGACCGGCATAGATTCCTCGTTTGTAGAATTGATGAAGGAACAGTCAAAATACGTAAGCACGAAAAAGATTGTTGAAATTTCATTCGAATTTGCCAATTTGCTGAGCAACATGCATCTTTTCCCGGATCAATTTTTCCCGATTAAACTTGCTGCGTTAAGAAGTATGGAGTTTGAAGAAATTACAGGCAAGCAAGCTTCTCAAGAAGAAAAGTTTGCTCCTTATGCAGAGTCTCATACAGAGGATGTGAAATCCGTTTCGACTCCGGTTAGCGAAGAAAAAAAAGAAGAAGTTGTTAACAAAAATACCGGCCTTGATTTGATCAAATCCCAATGGAAAAATGTATTGGACGAAGTAAAAGATAAAGATAAACCGCTGCATGCTATTCTTGAAAGAGTCAGTCCCGTTGAGG
>JALSNB010000321.1 GCA_026987225.1 Caldisericaceae bacterium | reverse complement strand
TTACAACGACTGACGAGGCTTTTGGCCTTACTGCCTTTTCTATCACGGTTTTTGCTTTGTTTTTCATTTCTTCTTCTTTTTCTTCCAATTTTTCTTTGAGTTCTGTTTTCAAGTCTTCGAGTTTTTCTTCCGCTTTTTTTAAGTCTTCTTTTGCTTTGTCAATTTTCAATTGAGCTCGTTTTCTTCTTGTGGCCACTCTTGCCGCTCGGCTTATGCTTCCTCTCATGCTTCTTCCCATTAATGCCGAGAGGACTCCGGCTCCTATGTCTATGCCTGTTTGCTGCGTGAGTGCGCGTAGCGCCGCTTCCGCATCTTCGAGTTTTGCCTTTAAGGTAAATACCCTATCCTCCGCTTTTTCTATTTTCGTTTCGTATTTGTCTTTTATTTTGTCTAATTCGTCTTCCGTAAATTCGCTGAGCCTGTTTTCGAGGCGCGAGATAAACTCCTCTTTGCTTTCGCCGCTTTTGCTGTATTCCTTGAAAAAAGGACTGTAATAAAGCGTTATCTCTTTTCCTTTGACGTATCTTTTAAACGTGTTTTTCAATTTGGAATAGGTTTGTTTTTTCAGCAGATAATCGGGTATTTCTCCGAACGTAGCGCCTTGCTTTGGCTTCGAATCCGTAATAGGCGCTTTTTCCGTTTCTTCGATAAGGTTTTCGATTTCTATGATATCTTCGGGTGTTTTTGCAACGAGCCTGAACGTTTTTTCAAGATACAAATTCGCTTTGTCATTCTGATATAGAGAATCTACCTCTCCGTATATATACGGCATATACGGCCCTTCTCCGTGCTCTTTTTCGAATAGAACGGGAACCGAATCCGGAAATTCCGGAAGGTAAGAGTTTTTATTCGATTTTACTTCCACTTTTTCTTCGGTTTTGCCAAGATTTTCTTTTTTGTCCTTCATCAATATTTCTATCTGTGATTTTGTAAGCGGGCCTCTGAGATAATTCATTGCCCAGCGGGAATTTACAAGAACCGGTGCGTCGGCATGAACGTCGTGCAGCAGGAATATGCGGGGCTTTAGCGTTCCGAGCGTATCGCTGAAGAATTTTTTGTCAAGTGTGCCGCCGCTTTCCTGAAGGGTGCCTTCAAGCCCGGATAGGACTCGCTCTTTGTCGTTTTCCTGCTGGAGCTTGCCGATAAGCCACGTGCCGGCGTTTGTGAGTCCCTTGTAATCGATATCCACGGGGTTTTGCGTTGCAAGTATCAAAGAGATGCCGAAAGCCCTTGCCTGCTTCATAAGAGTGAGAATCGGGTGCTTTGAAGGGGGGTCTTTCGGGTAGGGCGGGAAGTATCCGAAAATTTCGTCAAAGTAGAGTATCACACGAGGGGTGTCCGTTCCGGGTTGCGTTCTCATCCACGAGAGCAGTTCCTGCAGGAAGAGAGTGACGAAAAACATTCTTTCGCTTTCCGAAAGGTGGGCGATGTAAAATATGGAAACTCTCGGTTTGTCCCCGCTTTTTATGAAATAATCGATGTTCATCGGTGCACCGCTTAGCCATGTCTGAAACGAAGGCGATGCGATGAGAGCGTTTATCTGCATGGCAAGTTCTATGCGGTCCTTTTTCGGGAAGAACGAATCCACGCC
>JALSNB010000320.1 GCA_026987225.1 Caldisericaceae bacterium | reverse complement strand
TGGACTATTCTTCTCGGAGGCATACTTCCTTTTTTGTTTTATCTTATAGTTCGTTCTCCCTACACCGAGGAAGAGCTCCGTGAAGAGCAGATCCAAAAGGAGGTGGTGGAGCTACAAAAAAAATACTATGAACTTGAAATTTCGAAAGAAGTTCAGCATTGCCCGGTATGTGGCGAAGAGATAAAATCGGATTATCTTTTCTGCCCCCACTGTTTTACGCAACTTAAGAAAAAGTGTCCGGATTGTGGCAGAATAGTTGATAAAGATTTTAAAATTTGTCCTTATTGCGGTCATATTTTTGAAGACGAAGAGAAAGGAGTGGTTGAATGAAAATTTTTACTTTTCATCCCGGAGGAGTGCATCCCGAAGAGAACAAATTTACAAAAGACAAAGCGTTTGTTCGGATGAAAGCGCCTTCTATTGCTGTTATCCCTCTGTCGCAGCACATAGGTGCCCCCAATACCCCGACTGTTAAAGTCGGAGATCATGTAAAAATCGGACAGATCTTAGGGAGTTCCACGAGTTTTGTGTCGGCACCGGTACATGCAACCGTGTCCGGAGAGGTAATTGCAATAGAGCCGAGGCCTCATCCGCTCGGAAAAAATATTCAATCCGTCATTATTAAAAACGATTTTAAAGACGAATTGTTCGAAGAGCCTAAAAAAAGAACCATAGATGAACTTTCTCCAGAAGAAATCATCAAACTGATAAGAGAAAAAGGTATTGTCGGAATGGGAGGTGCAACTTTCCCTACGGCCGTGAAGCTCTCCCCTCCGAAAGGCAAAGTTATTGAAACCCTCATTGCCAACGGAACGGAATGTGAACCATATCTTACAACGGATTACAGAACGATGCTTGAATTTACCGATAAGGTAATCGACGGATTTTTGCTTGAGATGAAAGCAACCTCTGCCAAAAACGGGTTTATAGCCGTGGAAGACAACAAAAGAGACGCTGCCGAGAAATTAGATAAAAGAATTAAAGAGCGAAACATAAAGAATGTGGAAGTTGTTCTCGTTAAAACCAAATATCCCCAGGGCGGTGAAAAACAGCTCATAAAAGCGATTACCAAGAAAGAGGTGCCCGCAGGCGGCTTGCCGCTTGACGTGGGTGTTGTCGTTCAAAATGTCGGCACTTTAAAAGCTATCGCAGAGGCGTTGCTTGAAGATAAACCTCTTATTGAAAGAGGAACAACGGTGTCCGGAACGGCAATTAAAAATCCGGGAAACTATATCATAAGGATCGGAACTCCGGTAACGGACGTTATGGAACAGGCCGGAGGGCTTACCAAAAAATTGAGAAAGCTGATATTCGGCGGGCCGATGATGGGGCTTGCCCAGTCCACGGTCGAGGTGCCGGTAATTAAGGGAACTTCTGGTATTTTGTTTTTCGGTGAAGAGGCACTTGAAATGGCACCGCAGGAAGAATCTCCCTGTATCCGTTGCTCCCGTTGCGTGGATCATTGCCCCATAGGGCTTATGCCGCTTCTCATTGATCATGCATACAGAAGAAAAGATATGAAACTTGCCGAATCGTTGAATGCAACTGACTGTATTGAGTGTGGCACGTGCTCTTACGTATGTCCTGCTCAC
>JALSNB010000319.1 GCA_026987225.1 Caldisericaceae bacterium | reverse complement strand
GAGGCAATCGAATGTTTTGATAAAGCGCTCGAAATAGATCCGAAGAATGCTGAAGCATGGAATAATAAAGGTATTGCACTTGCCAGTTTAAAAAGATATGAAGAGGCAATCGAATGTTTTGATAAAGTGCTTGAAATAGATCCGAAAGATGCTGTAGCATGGTATATTAAAGGAAATATACTCGCATACCTCAAAAGATATGAAGAGGCAATCGAATGTTTTGATAAAGCGCTCGAAATAGATCCGAAGAATGCTGAAGCATGGAATAATAAAGGTATTGCACTTGCCAGTTTAAAAAGATATGAAGAGGCAATCGAATGTTTTGATAAAGCGCTCGAAATAGATCCGAAGAATGCTGAAGCATGGAATAATAAAGGTATTGCACTTGCCAGTTTAAAAAGATATGAAGAGGCAATCGAATGTTTTGATAAAGTGCTTGAAATAGATCCGAAAGATGCTGTAGCATGGTATATTAAAGGAAATATACTCGCATACCTCAAAAGATATGAAGAGGCAATCGAATGTTTTGATAAAGCGCTCGAAATAGATCCGAAGAATGCTGAAGCATGGTATGTTAAAGCATGTACATATTCCCTCTCCGGCAATAAAAATAAAGCAATTGATTCACTTAAGCAAGCGATAAAGTTAGATGAGAAATACAAAGAAATGGCAGTAAAAGATAAAGATTTTGCCGCACTCCGAAATGATAACGATTTTAGAAAAATTGTAAGCGAATGCTAAACTTCAAACAATCTACATATTATTCTATTTCTTTGTTCCGCAGATTTTGCAGTTCGGATCTTTTTGAACGGGAATAATTGAAAATTCGTTATTCATGGCATCATAGATGAGAAGTTTTCCTATGAGGTTTTTGCCAATGCCGAGGATATATTTCAGCACTTCGTTTGCAACAATCGTTCCTATAACACCGACAAGCGGAGAAAACACGCCCAAAGACGCATTGCGTTTCGTCATAAGATGCACCGTTTCTTTTTCTTTTTCAGGGAAAACACAATTATAACAAGCACTCTTATGCGGAATTACAACCATCGCTTGCCCGGTGAAACGTCCGACAGCGCCTATAAAAAGAGGTTTATTGAGCTCTACTGCCGTCCTGTTTATCAAATATCGTGTTTCAAAGTTATCCGTTGCATCCACTATGCAATCGTATTTTCTGAATATATGCGGTGCTGTTTCGCAATCGAGCCATTCCGGATAAATATCAATTTTTGCAAACGGGTTCATTGCAACGAGCTTTTCTTTTGCAACAAAAACCTTTTTCTTTCCGACATCTTTATCCGCATAAAGCACCTGCCTGGAGAGGTTCGAAACGGAAACAATGTCGCCGTCAACAATGCCTACCCTGCCAACACCGCTTGAAACAAGATACATGAGAATAGGGCTCCCCAATCCGCCGGCACCTACGACAAGCACGGAGGAACGTTTGATTTTCTCCTGTCCTTTTTCTCCGATTTTATCGATTAGTATATGCCTGCTGTAACGCTCGGCTTCTTCTTTGTTTAGCACAATTTAGCAGCTTGAATCTTCCGGCCTTACCGGTTTTAAGCGAATGTATTTTTCAGGGTTTTTAACAAACT
>JALSNB010000318.1 GCA_026987225.1 Caldisericaceae bacterium | reverse complement strand
CAACCGTTTTCGAGGAAAATGGTTTTGCCGTCTTTACCGGAAGCTTGGGCTTGGGCGGCATCGTCGGCTTTTTGATCATTGGCTTTTTGATCGTCAGCTTTTTGTGCTTCGGCAGCGTTGTTTTGGGCTTGTTGTTCAACGGCTTGGTCGTTACCGCTATTGTCGGCTTTTTGATCGTTTCCTCCTCCGCAGGAGACCAGACTGAGGGCAAATACTGCCACGAATGCGAGAATGAATTTTTTCATCGGTTCTTTCTTTTTTAAGGTTTACTATTGCGTGCAAATATAGGCAAAATTTCTTAATTGAACATTAATTTTTTTTGTTTTTCGGAAATTTAATGGACCAAATGCCCCTTAAATCGCCTACTTTAAAGAAAATGGCTTTATCATTGGGATATAATTTGGCCAATTTATTATTGATATTATCAGGAATGTCTTTATTAGGGTCGCCGTGGCACATCAGACATTTTTGCTGTACCATAATGGGAATATAAACGTGCGGATAGCCATGATTATCATAATGAAAATACGGTTCGGGTTTGAGGTTTTTCAATATTCTTTTGCGGTAAATTTCCATCACCTTTTCTTCCTGCGGCGTAGGTTTGTTTTTGGGATTACGCAAACGGTAGGAGGTTCTTTTAATTTCCACGCCCGCCGCTTTGGCCAGGCTGTCGGTGATTTTCAAAGCGTTATCGTGGCAGAATTCCAAAGCTTCTTCCGGTTTTTTTTCGGCAAACAGGGTTTTTAAATGGCCCGAAAAAATCGTAAAGGCATTTTTGGCAACGGACTTGGCCTTATCGATATATGCTTGTTTTTCTTCCGGACTGAGGACGGGGATTTCTTCGTCCGATGTAACGTGGTCGCCTTCGAGACGTGCGTCGTTTTGCTTATTGATTGTTTGTTGAGTGGGTTGGCCGGTTGTGGTTTGTTCTCCCTTTTCCGAATGGTTTTGGCAAGCGTTGATGAACGCCAGCGTGAAGATTGCGAGCAAAAAGGTACGTATGGTGTTTTTCATTGTTTCCTGTTTTTTTGGTTCGGAACAAAAATACTCAAAATTCTTTGATTGTATCAAACAAAAAAGCCCGCCGTAGCGGACTTTAAATTTGTAAGGTTTGCCGGGAATTATAATCCCAATTTTTTCTTGACATCATTGTAGATATCCGGGCCGCGTGCCACCAAAACGGCGGAAGGGGCCGAACTGTCCAGAACGTAATCATAACCTTTTTCGGCGGCAACGGCATTGACAGCTTTCATCAGTTTTTCCTGAATGGCTTGCAGTTTTTCCTGTTGCTTTTTGGCAAATTGTTCCTGAATACGTTGCGAAGCCTGTTGGATGTTTTGTTGCATCTGTTGCAATTCTTGGGCACGGCGTTTGTTTTCTTCTTCCGAAACGCTTTTGGCTTCTTGTTGGTATTTTTGGAGTTTGTCAAAATATTCTTTTTGCATTTGCTCCAATTCCTTTTGATAGGTTTGCGAGAGTTTTTGCAATTCGGCTTGTGCCTGTTTGTATTCGGGCATTTCCACCAAAATTTTTTGTACGTCGAGATGCGCGATTTTTTGTTGCGCCTGCATGCCGTAACCCAGCATCAGCATGGCGGTGAGAA
>JALSNB010000317.1 GCA_026987225.1 Caldisericaceae bacterium | reverse complement strand
GTTGGCCCGGAATGGAGAATGGTGATATACGCCGTGCTTTTGGTTGCGACGATGCTTTACAAAACGAACGGGCTTATGGGTGATATGGAATTTGAAGTGCTGATTCCCGAAGAGGAGGACAGAAATGCAAAACATAGTGCTTAAAGTTGATCATGTGACTCACTACTTCGGCGGATTGCGCGCCGTTTCCGATTTCGATATGGCTCTTCCCGAAGGCGTGATATGGGGACTTATAGGCCCGAACGGTGCCGGTAAAACGACAATTTTTAACCTCATTACAGGTGTTTACGTACCGACAAAAGGGAAAATTTATCTGAGGCAGAAGAAGCACAGAGGTTATGTAATGAAAGATATTACGAAATACAAGCCTCATACGATTGTTTCGAAAGGCATTGCGAGAACGTTTCAGAATCTCAGGGTATTCAACAATTTGACAGTGCTTGATAACATCAGGATTGCCGGGCATTTCAGAGTTAAATACGGCCTTTACGATGCCGTTGTAAAGAATAAAAAGTTCAGGGAAGAGGAAGAGAAGTTGCGCGAAGAAGCTATGAGCTTACTCAAAACGTTCAATCTTCACAGCAGGGCGTACACGCTTGCAAAGGCACTGCCCTACGGAGAACTGAGAAGGCTTGAAATTGCAAGGGCGCTTGCAACACATCCTACGCTTTTGCTCCTTGACGAGCCTGCGGCAGGGATGAACCCCAAAGAAACGGAAGAGCTCATGGATATGATCAGGTGGATTAGAAAAGAGTTCAATCTGACAATTTTCCTCATCGAGCACCATATGAAATTTGTCATGGGTATATGCGAAAGGATAAAAGTAATGGACTTTGGCGAAACGATAGCGGAAGGAACACCCGAAGAGGTGAGCAACAATCCGCGCGTAATCGAAGCGTATCTTGGGAGGAAAAAACAAAATGCTTAAAGTAGAAAACCTTGTCGTTTCATACGGAGCGATTAAAGCGTTAAAAGGAATTTCGTTCAAAATAAATCCCGGAGAAATCGTGACACTGATCGGTGCAAACGGTGCCGGTAAAACTACCACTTTAAGGACGATCTCAGGGCTTATTCGTGCGCAGGAAGGGCATATCTTCTTTATGGGCGACGAGATAACGAACAAACCGGCACACAAAATCGTGCAGATGGGAATCACGCATGTCCCGGAAGGAAGAAGGGTTTTTCCGGATCTTACCGTTAGGGAAAATCTTGAACTCGGCGCATGGACGTTGAGAGACAAAAAACTCAAAAAAGACAAACTCGAAGGCGTTTTTGAACTTTTCCCCCGCTTAAAGGAAAGGCAAAAACAGATGGCAGGCACGCTTTCCGGAGGCGAGCAGCAGATGCTTGCCGTAGGTAGGGCACTTATGACGGAAGCACAGCTCGTTCTTTTGGACGAGCCGTCAATGGGACTTGCCCCCATGCTTGTCGAAGAAATATTCAAAGTATTGAAAAGGATTAACGAAGAAGGCAAAACAATCCTGCTTGTCGAACAGAATGCGGAAATGGCATTACAGCTTGCGGATTATGCGTATGTCCTTGAAGTGGGCAATATCACAATGGAGGGAAAAGCAAAGGATCTGTTAAAAGATCCTAAAGTAAAAGCCGCATATCTCGGCGCTTAA
>JALSNB010000316.1 GCA_026987225.1 Caldisericaceae bacterium | reverse complement strand
TAAACGTGGACAAAGATTTCGATTGGCAAAATCCGGAATTGGAGCCTATGTGGGAAGCAACGAGAAAATACGGAACGCCCTATTTTGCAAATTTTGTCAACTCCGATCTTAAACCCGAAGACGCCCGCTCGATGTGCTGCCGGTTGAGGCTCGACACAAGAGAATTGAGGAAAAAAGGCGGGGGATTGTTCGGTGCGAATCCGTTGACAGGAAGTATCGGAGTGATTACCATCGATCTGCCGAGAGTCGGCTATCTTTCCAAAACAAAAGAAGAGTTCTTCGACAAAATTGCCGAAATTATGGATGCGGCGAAGGACGGGCTTGTCGTTAAGAGAAAAACAATCGAGCGTTTCACTGAGGAGGGGCTTTATCCTTATTCCAAAGTGTATCTCGAGCCTATCAAGGAATCCGTGGGGAGCTATTGGGGCAACCACTTTTCCACAATCGGCGTTGTGGGGATGAACGAAGCGCTACTCAATTTTATGGGTAAGGACATAGGAACGGAAGAGGGTATTCGTTTTGCAATAGATGTGCTTACGTTTATGAGGGAAAGAATGCAGCGGTATCAGGCCGAAACGAACTCCCTGTTTAACCTTGAAGCGACGCCGAGCGAGTCCACAGCGTATTCGCTTGCATTAATCGATAAAAAGAAATATCCGGATATTATCGTTGCAAACGAAGAGGAAGTTCGAAAATACGGTGCCGATCCGTTCTATACAAATTCCGCGCAGCTTCCCGTAAACTACACGGACGATCCGTTCGAAGTCGCCGAAAAACAGAACGAAATTCAATCGCTATGGACGGGCGGAACAGTCGTGCATTTCTTCCTCGGCGAACCGCTTCAGAGCGGAGAGCAGGCAAAACTCTTTGTCAAAAAGGTGATAATGAACTACAAATTGCCGTACATTACGATTACGCCCACGTTCTCCATCTGCCCGAAGCACGGTTACATACCGGGCGAGCACGAATACTGCCCTTACTGCGATGCCGAGCTTGCGGCAAGCTACAAAAAAGGCGAGAAAAAAGAGGATTCGAAAGGTGTTGAATTTAATATCGACCTGTAAAATTTGCAGAGGCTGACTTATGGGAAACGGCTACGAAAAACGGGACGGTAGATACATGCCCGATTCGGCGGAGGTTGAAAACAGGGAAGTTCGGCCAACCGTAAAACTTATTGCTTACACGCCCGACCCGGAGCGGGTTGTTGCAACTGCTATGAGGCAGAGCAGGTTTAAAGGAGGAGTAAAAGATCTTTCGCTTTCCGACAGGGATATCGAGCATCTCATAAACCTTGCGCTAAAATTGGGGCATCTTTCCGTGTTCGAGCACGTGTCGTTCACATTTGCAATAGAAGGGATTTCACGTGCATGCTCTCATCAGTTTGTAAGGCACAGGTTGTTTTCGTTCACTCAGCAGAGCCAAAGATACGTAAAGGAAGCTAACTTTCCGTACATTGTTCCTCAAAGCATAAAAGAAAATAAAGAGGCGTACGGGAAATTTACCGATGCAATCCGTATTATCGGTGAAACGTATGCGGAACTTGCAAAAATTGTTCCTTTTGAGGATGCAAGATTTATTTTGCCCAATGCAACGGAAACGAAATTGGTTGCAACTGCAAATGCAAGGGAGCTTA
>JALSNB010000315.1 GCA_026987225.1 Caldisericaceae bacterium | reverse complement strand
CATTGGGAGGAACAATAAGTTGGGACGGTAAAGAGAGAAAAGTTACAATAAACTTTAACGATACCGTAATAAACTTATGGATAGATAATCCCAAAGCAAAAGTAAACGGAGAAACAAAATGGATAGACCCTAACAATCATGATGTTAAACCTATAATAATAAATGACAGAACAATGCTTTCATTAAGATTCGTAGCAGAGAACTTAGGCTGCAAAGTTGATTGGAATGCAACAACAAGAACTATAACGATAACATATCCTGCGCCGTAAAAGATGAAAAGACAAATAATAAAGGAAAAAGGAAAAGAAAGTAGGAAAGAATTGAAAGAATTAAAAAATGATATATAGAGATGAATAAGGAAATAGAATAAGGAAATAATCCGGAAGATACATTAAATTTCCATAGCCCCTCTAAAACAAGAGGGGCTAATTTATTTAATGCAAACAGGGAGACAATAAAATAACTTTCATCGGCATCTTAAATGGTTGCAAATTCAGGCAATTTATACAAAAATTCAAAAGCGATGCAAATCTCTTAAAAAACTATTCTGTCAAACATTGCAAAGATTGGTGCTCAATGCGAGTTATGATTCTACACAAAAATGTCCTATTAGTACCTCATCCGCATGCGCCAGAAAAAAGCTTTTTAATTCATAGGATACTTATACGTTTTCATTGCTATCGTTATTTTTTGCAAAAACATAATGAAGTTTCATATTTTTTTCACAATCATCGAATAAAATAAGGCAGAAAAAGAAAATCTAAATGTTGAACATAGGGCCTGTGTTTCCATCCTCCTTTTCACAGGCCTTTTCAATTTGAAAATCAGACTTGCAATAAAGCTCGTATATGCTAAAATATATTATCAAATTCATTTTTAGGGGGGATTACGATGAAGAAAAAAGCAGCCGTACTGCTGATTGTGGTATTGCTATTACTTCAATCGGCGTGGGGAGTTAGTGAAGTCTTTGCAGGATCGGTGGCAGTACCTAAAAATTTCAGGGCAACATCTTACGGAGCGGATATCACGTTGCAGTGGGAATATTCTTACAACGGAAGCTCGCCTCTATACTTTCAGATATACGAATACGATTATGCAAATCACAAGTGGGTGTACAAAGTAAGCAAAAAGTATCCGACAAAAAAGGCGGTTTTCAAAAATCAGTCTTACGGAAAGCACGGATACAGAATAAGGGCAAAAATAGACAGAACATGGCCGTACAGTGATTTGTACAGCAGTTTTACGCCAACGGATCTTGCATACGTTCTTCACACACCGAAAAATGTAAAGGCATCTATAAGTTCCGTTACGGCACCGTTATTCAAGGGAAGTTCGTATGTCACGCTAAAATGGGATCAAGTTGACGGTTTTGCAACAAAAATCGAAGTTTGCAGGAAAATCCACGGAACCAACCCGTGGTTTCCGGTAATTGCTGAACTACCTATTTACAAAACTACGTATACCGATAAAACGGCAAAACCAAACACGAGATACGATTACTGGATCTTTATAATAAGGGAAGACGGTAACTATGCAGATGCTTCTCTTAGCTCCAATAAGTCCTCAGTTCTTACGTACCCGGAACCTCCGACGGATTTCACGGCAAAATGCGTATTTAATAAAATTCAGATGTCATG
>JALSNB010000314.1 GCA_026987225.1 Caldisericaceae bacterium | reverse complement strand
AAACCGTACGCGTGATGTTAAAAAAGTTGAGTGTAGATAATTATTAAAAGGCATTGATAAATTTTTGGAGTTATATAAAATAATGCTAAAAGATAGATAACCGATTCAAATATGTGCCGATTTGAATATATTATGTGTGTAAAAAGAATAAAGAAAAAACCGAATATGAGATGCTATGTTTGCGGATGCAAAATCACACAGAGAGGTGGTGCGTGATGAGAAAAATTTTCAAGTTTCTCTCGATTGTACTTGCAGTATTGTTCTTTTTGTCTGCAACCGGAATCACAAATGCAAGCGGAGAATTGACATACAAGGTGATAATTAAGAGCAGGTTTAATTTCCATCACATCGTAAAATGGAAAAATACGAAAATGGAAGTAGGATTTTTCTTTCAAGGTTTTATGCCTACCACGTATCCGTCAGGTGAAAAAGGTGTATATTGGAGTTTAGGCGATGATATTCATCGTCCTAATAGAATGTTCCTCTTTAAAGTAAACTACCTTGAAAGTAAAATAGAACCGGATCCTGTTTATATAGGTATGCCACGGTCATTTGACGCTATCAGCTTTACTCCTTCCCTTGACGAACACTATTATTACTCTTATGCTTCAGACGACACAATCGGAGAATCTTACCACTTTCTGATATTCGACTTGCAAAAAGGACAAGTTGTTGCGCGTATCAAGATACCGTTTTCATACGTATCGCTTCCGAAAGAGTATAGAAGAGCCCGATACTTTGTTGTTCCGGTAAAAGGCGGTGCTGTTCTGTTCTTTGACATTAAGAGAAAAGGCGATACCAAAAACATATTCGGAACGGATATATATCATTTCGATAACAGCGGACATCTCATATGGAAACAGTCCACCCCGAATATAAGGTTCAGAGTGTTTAACAGGAACGGAGACATAATATCCGGATTTTGCAGGTACAACGACGACTTGAAACACCTCTACAGATTCACATATAATGCCGATACGAACAAGATTACAATAGATAAAACCGTTCCGATAGATAACGAGTGGAAGATATACACTTACTCCAATTTAACTCTTGCGAATTTGGATCCTGAAATTGCCGGTAAGTACTATATCATTTACCATATAGACAAGAAAACGGGCGAAATAAAAGACACTCATATTGCAGTGCTTTCGATTACCGAAAACAACGGTAAGAAAACAGGTAAATTCGTTTCTGTTGCGGACTTACCGGACGGAATAGATACGGGGAGAGCGATATATGCTTGTTACGGTGTTATTGCGGTCATAAAAAGTACTGGTATTCTTTGGCACGATATAAGTGTGTACATATACAACCCTGTGAAGAAAAAACTCATTCATTTTGTTAAAAAGCATAATGGTTCCCTTGAATATTTACTTGCGGATGGAGCTGCTTTCTACAAAGGCAATTTCTACTTCGGATATTTTAACAAACTCTATACGTACAATATGAAAACAGGCAAAACAACGAAGATAATGGAATTCGGAGATATGGATACTTATCACGCAAGCGACATAGACAGTATCGATTACAGAAACGGTATAATCATATTTTCTTTGCTTAATCTGAAAGAAAAAAAGGAAGGGAAAGTTTATTGGGATGACTATCTCATAAAAGTTATTCCGGATAACGGATTT
>JALSNB010000313.1 GCA_026987225.1 Caldisericaceae bacterium | reverse complement strand
GCTTCCGTAAACCATTCGCTGAGACCTGCAATTTCTCTTTCTATTTCTTCGGAAGAGTCCTCGACGTTTTTAATTGTAAAGCTTTTGTTTGTCAGCGTCCTTAATTTTTCAATCGTTGCCTGATTTTTTACGAGGTTTTTATTAAGCAGGATAAGCGCCTCTCCGCTTTTTACTTTCCATCCGAATCCTTTCGTAAGGTAGCAGAAGTTATTAGTGTTTTCTTTAAAACCATATCCGTTTCTGTTTGCTTCTTTTAGTGCAAGTTCTGAAAATTCCTTCAACTTTCCGATGTCAATATTTGTAATAACTCCGCTCTCTTCCGCCCTGAATGCGATGTATTTTTTGTTTTTATTATCTATAAGCGGATTAAATGTAAACAAAACATCATCGTTTAAATGTGATAATAAAATGCTGTTTCCCAATCTCTTGTCAGCTTCTTTTTTTATCGAGGACTCGATTCGTTCGTTTAAAACCACGGTAATTTTTGAAAGAAACAGCGATTTGTCAAGAAGAACGGATATTACGTTTTTGATCGAAAGGATCGTGAAAAACCCTATTATGCCGATCAGTGTTGCGGTAAGGTAATTTGCATAACCTACAAGCAAAAAGATAAACGTAAGTATCACACTGATTGTAATGGGGAACAGATAGCTTTGCCTCAAGAGGACACGCATTTTGTCAGGCTCTCTGCCTGTTTGTGCGCTTTCTGTAACAAATATCACAAGGGCGAATATGATTGCGCTGATACCTGCAAGCACGGCAATGAGGTTTTGATACATATTGCTTTCCCTCGGAATACTTTTGTAGGATGTCCACGAAAATATGAAAAATATTGCAACGGCCAAAACAACAATCAGCAAATTTCTGCCCGAGGGAACATACAGCCTTACAATAAATTTCCCGAATTTTTCTCTTATGCCCTCACTGCTTCTATATTTTCTTTTCTCTTCCGAAATGAGAGATACCACATCGTTTTTCTTCATTATTGAGTCTATCTTCTTCATACGATTTTGTATTTTCGCCTTTCCTTTGTAATGTTAGCATCCGATGCTTTATTTTTTTGTGTTGCCTCTATTTTGCTTTCGAGTTTATCAATTCTATTTTTGAGGATTTTTGCGGTAAGTCTTTCGGATAGCAAAGATACTACAAATTGGTTTAGGCTGACACCTTCGCTTTTTGCCTGTTCAACTAATTTTTTGTGAAGATATTTCGGAACCCTTACGATAAATTTTCCGCTGTATCCTTTTGTTGTATCCGGTAAAGGTATTTCCAATCCTCTTTCAATGGCGCTTTCGAGCCAACCTATCATTGCCTCTCGAATCATTTTTATTGCCTCTTCTGCTGTGTCTCCGTAGCTCATACAGCCTGGAAGTTCTTTGACTTTGACAAAATATGTTCCGTCTTCTTCAGGAATAAGCTCAATCGTATAAGGCAATTTCATATATTTCTCGATTTTCTTTTTATTTTTCTCCATATTTCTCCTCCAATTCTAATAATTCTACAATTTCTCTGATGTAATGTGCTTTTAGCATTTTTCCATGCACCGGCAAGACTAAGGGATACAATGTTCCATCTTTTTTAACGTAAATATGATGGCTTCCCTTTACCCTGTCCAATATCCACCCTTCATGCTCAAGAACTTTTTTAACATCTTTGTATGCTATCTCCTTTGGCCGTGCAAGCATTTTTTGTATAATTTTCTCTATTTTCAATGTCTTCTCCTAATTATACTATATATAGTATCATAGTCAATAATAAATTTTTAGAATGCACTACTTTTTCAAAAATCTCCCAATTGTGTTTGTAAAAAAATGCGAATCGCTATTTATCATCTTTTTCTCCTTTTCTTGTTTCATTTTACGCCGTTTAAAATTATTTCAAAATCGGAGCAACGATTTGGAAAATATATGTTCGCAAACAAAGTAAAGAGAAGAGATAGTTTCACAATTGTATGATACGCAAAAAATATTTGTATAAAAAACCAATTAAATTATTTGAAGGAAATTAGGGTATTAGACACATACAGACTATTTTTTCGTGCAAAATAATTGACATTTATTTGAAATTGTTGTATAATTTCTGTGTCGGAAAGGGGGTGATACTGTGGCTCTTTATACAGAATTGGGGGATTTGAAAAACAGCGCTCCGAAAATTTTTGGGATTCCGACAAAAACCAAACTTGACGAAATGTTTTACACTATAGCGGAAAAGAACGGAAAATTTGTGAAGAAGCCGCTCGGAGGCATTCCGCATCAGGCCGTTTTGAATATCGTTGGGATTCCGGATACAGGAAAGAGCGTGCTTGCCGAGCAGTTTGCTGCAGTTCAGGCAAACGAAGGGTATAAAGTGCTTTTTGTCTCGGTTGAATCCCCGGCCCCGTTTCTCTATACGTCGATAAAGGAAAAAAGCAAAGCACTGGGGCTTGATTTTGATAAAGTCGAGAAAAACATTGTTGTTATCGATGCGTCCGTGAATCCGGAACTGCGCGAAGATCCGAATGCGTTGCTCGGCACAATGCGAGATGCAATAGAAGAAAAACATATCACAAACACGATTATCGACAGTATAACGGGACTTTATGAGCACAAAGAGATGCTTGCCAGGCAAATTGTGAGAGTATTTTTCAATTTTCTCAAACAGCAAAAACAAACCGCTATTCTTGTTTCTCAGAAGCGTTCGTCTCAGGATTCCACTTCTCTTGAAGCTGCGGGCGGGCTCGCAGTTGCACACATTGTTGACGGAACAATCGTTATGAACAAGGAATTGATACAAACCAAATGGCAGGTTTCGCTTTACGATATGCCTATGGGTTCCGTTCTGAGAACGATACGAATTGACGGTTGCCGCATTACTGCGCATGACTCACGTGCGTGGGTGTTTGAAATAACTGATGTGGGAACGATAAACATTATTGAACCATTGGAAGAATTTGTAAAAGGAGGTGATAAATAATGGAAATCATTGACAAACCGATAAGCAATGTTGATTATGACTACCTTGCCGAAAGGATTTTTGAAGAAAGCATCAGAATTCTCGGCGGATTAAAGAACCTTATCAATTACAGAAACCTTACATGGCTTCCGTCTCTTGCAGAAGCCGCTTATGCGATTGTTTTGAAGGAAAAGGCGATGAAAACGTATAAAGAAATTGCCGAATATCTCGGTGTAACCGAGCAAACCGTTAAAAAGATTTTCCAGGCCGATCCCGAAGCGGTAAAAAAATATCTCGAAGGAGAGATTGATAAGGTTGATTACCATAAAGCAGGTGGCATTGCAAAACTTGCCTACGAAAGGGTTAAAGACGAAAACGGTGTGTTTGTGAAAGAAGAAGAGATGGAAGTGTTGGGAGTGGAATGGGCTGTAAAAGTATTGCAGAGAATCAGAGGGACCGATTTCCCTGTGAATAAAGAAACACTTGCAAACAAACTGTCGGGAATTGTAATTAAGAATATTCGTATTTCCGAGATACTTGAAAAACTTAAGTATCCAATTGCAAGTCCTAAAGACCTGCTTCATGAAATTAGGTCCGTTATTACTTAAACAATTATAGTTTTTTTAATGAATATTATGCACTGATGATGGAGGTGGAAAAACACCCTTAGTGCATAATGAGTGTATAATACGTTAAAGAATTTTAGGTTATTCGTTTTATTAATTTAACTTTTAAAATAGGGCCGTACTTTAAAAGTACGGCCCTATTGTGGGTTTCTTGTTATACTACTCCCCTATGATCATGACTGTTACAGTTTGGTTGTGATGCCAAAGTGGTTCTATATCGGTGTTTCCAAATTCTCCGTATGTGAGAAAACCTATAATCGGTACGTCTTCTCCTACTATTTTTTTAACTTCTTCTATTTCTTCGTTTTTTGTATTATAAATATCACTTAATATTCCTCTTAGGATACAATCAAATATTATTACGGCGTAAATTTTATTTGGATTTCCCGCTCTGTCTATAGCTTCCTTCACAGCCTCTCTTATGGCATTGACGTGGGATTGTTTATCTGAAGCAAGTAATCCTATTCCTATGCCTTTAGGCGAAACATTTGAATAAAACAGAATTGATCCGTCTTCAAGAAATTTTGCAGGGCTTCTTACCTTCCAGATTTTAGTCGAAGGTTCTACTATACCCATGGGGTTTTCAGCAAAACTTTTGTTTGCATCTTCTATACTGTTTTTTTCTACCCATTTCATATATACATCTCGAGCCGGTTTCCCGTTAATAGTTTTTACAATTCTTTCGGTCTTGCCGTTTTCAGTCACAACTCCGTATTTTTCCGAAAGTGATGCCGGGTAGAAGCCCATTTTTATGCCGACGCCTACTTTTAAAATGGTGTAGAGTGCGGCTATTGAAACTGCGTCGGATGATACCCCTTTATCGGAATAAACAAATGTTTCTTTGAATTTCAGATCATCTCCTGCGGATCCGCCCACTGCTTGTATCCTGTTTAGTGTGGCCTTCGATATGCCCTTTAAAACTTCTTCTTCGTTTCCTGCCAATCCGTCAGACGCAATTAACATATAAAACGGGAAATGTCGCAATGCCTCTATGGCACTTGCATTGTTGAATTTAAGAAAATAGAGATCCATTCCAGATTTTAGCTCCTGGAATGCTTTTTCCGCAACCTTTTTTCCGGTATCTTCTCCATTACTAACAAACCTACCTATTTCGGTATTCACGTTAAAAACAGTTTTTGGAGCTTTTATACTGAGTGCTACTATACTTTCCGTATGAAAACCGGTTGATGAGATCTCACCTGCAGTAGAACAGCCGAACAATTTTCCTCCCAAGCCCTCCTTAAATTTGTCTACAAGTTCTTTCTGCGAATATTCGGAAGAAGCAAACAGGATTGTTAAGTTAGGAGATTCTCCTATTTTATTTTTCAAATCTCCTATTATTTTGTCAGCATCAGTGCCTTCTGAAAAAGCAAAACGTACTTTATTCATAGCAAACCCCCTTCTCAATTTTAAAAAATATGATTGAAGAAATTTCTTCCCCCTTCATTTTTTTCTTTAATATTAACAATTATATTGAATATGTCAAGTGTTTGTAGTTTGTATAGGATAATAATATACGTTTTACTTTATGCAGAGAGCTCTTTTCTTTTTATCCAGTGTGCCCCTTCCGGGCTTATCAGTAATACGTCTATCGGGCCTCCTACGGTTTTTGCCCGTGCTTGGAACCTGATCGTGTCTATTGTTGTTTTTACGGCGTACACTGCGAAATCGATCGCATCTTGCAGAGGCATTGCATCCCATATGATAGGCGGCTTTTGTATTTGGACGAACTTTCCGCTCCTGTCTCTTGTCCATGCGGGTTGAAGAATTTCGGCGATAATATCTCCCTCACCGCCCCAGCTCGCACCGTAGAGGATTTTGTTTACTTCCTGCGAATAGTTAAGCCTCTTTAGTTCCGCCCTTTTTATGTTGCAGTGGTAAACGAACGGAATGCTTACCCTGTCCTTCTTTTGGTATCCCGCAATATGAAACGACGTATCGGCATTGGGAAATTTTCTTTTGAAGAAATTCAGTAGCTTATTGGCAACCGTTTGAACGTCGTCTTTTACCGATAAGTCCTCTTCTTCGAATTCTTTCAAATGAAAATCCATCGGCACCTTTCCGAGCAATGATTCGCCGAACGTGCTTATTCCTATTTGCTGCTCCTTTAGCAGGTATGTTTTATATACAAAGTCGGAGCTTATCGTTTGAAGAGGCGGATATTCCTTGCCCGTATTGTCCCTCCTCTGAATGGTAATGCTCTGCCTGCTGTCCGATGCCATTACAATGCCTGCAGGCACATAAACCGTAATTATAAAAGACATTTCATCATCTCCTTAGTGTGATTTCGTTAAATAATCTATCTGCTTTTTTGTCAGTTTATCTATGCTGATATTGTTTGCTTTTAACATCTCTTCGGCAACTTGTGTGTCGATTTCTTCCGGCACGTTGTAAACTTTTGTGTCCATTTTCTTTCCGTTTTTCAAGATGTATTCTACTGATAAGGATTGGAGGGCGAACGAGAGGTCCATAATTTCAATGGGGTGTCCGTCCGCACAGGCAAGGTTTACGAGCCGCCCTTCGCCGAGAACGTATATGTTTCTGTTGTTTGGAAGCGTGTACTCTTCGATGTTTTTCCTCACAGTGCGTTTCTTTTTGGCGATTTTTTCGAGTTCGTCCATCTGTATTTCCACGTTGAAATGTCCTGCGTTTGCAAGTATCGCCCCGTTTTTAAGCAGGCCGAAATGCCTTTTGTCTATAACGTTTGTGTCTCCTGTTGTCGTAACAAAAATATCGCCTACTTTTGCCGCTTCTTTCATGGGAAGCACGGTAAATCCGTCCATATATGCTTCCATTGCCCTGATAGGATTGACTTCAGTAATGAAAACCCGTGCGCCAAGCCCTTTTGCACGCATTGCAACACCTTTTCCAACCCAGCCGTATCCGGCCACTACGACATTTTTTCCTGCAACGGTAATGTTTGTTGTCCTTATGATGCCGTCCCATGTGGATTGCCCCGTACCGTACCTATTGTCAAAGAGGTATTTGCACTGGCCGTTGTTTACGGCAATAACGGGAAACTTTAATTTGCCTTCGTTTGCAAGCGCTCTGTCTCTTATCACTCCGGTTGTTGTTTCTTCCGTTGCACCGATAATGTTTTTCAGCAGTTCCTTTCTTTTTGTGTGGACGAGATGAATCATATCCCCTCCGTCATCTACAATTACATGCGGCTTAATATCTGCAACCTTATTGTAATTTTCCCAGTATTCTTTTTCGGTTTCCCCGTATTTTGCAAATACTTTTACGCCTTTTCTTGTTAGGGCTTCGGCAACGTCGTCTTGCGTTGTGAGCGGATTCGAGCCTGTTATCGCAACGTTTGCACCTCCTTCCGAAAGGATATAGGCAAGATTTGCGGTTTTTGCCTCAAGATGCAGGGCGATTGCAATGTTTATACCTTTTAGGGGCTTTTCCTTTTTGAACCTTTTTTCAATCTGTTTCATTACGGGCATATTTCTCATTGCCCATTCCATCTTTAAATCACCGGATGTTTTTTTCATCGTGCCTCCTATATCTCCAAATTATTCTGCACTTTTGCCGCCTTTACCGTATTCCTAAGGAGCATGAGTGTTGTGAGCACTCCTATGCCACCGGGCACTGGCGTGATTGCACCTGCCACGTCTTTTACGTCGTCGAAGTCAACGTCTCCCACTATTTTGCCGTTCACCTTGTTAATTCCGACGTCTATTACAACAGCCCCGCGTTTTACGAAACTCCTGTCAACCATTTTGGCCTTTCCCGTGGATACGACGAGAATGTCCGCAGTCTGTGCAACCTTTTGGATATTTTTTGTGTGAGAGTGGCAAATCGTTACGGTTGCATTTTCTTTGAGCAGAAGCAGGGCAACTGGTTTTCCTACGATATTGCTCCTTCCGATTACCAC